>JAYVQV010000413.1:0-20571 GCA_043776855.1 Limisphaerales bacterium
AGAGCGGTTCTTGAAAAAATGTAGCGCAGGCGTCCTCGCCTGCGAATGGGTGGGTGGATTTATGGCCAGGGTTGACAAGGCTGCTGGCAACGCCCTGAAACCGCAGCCGGGACGGGCTGTGCTACATTAAAAACAGAAACGCTCTAAGAGCGAATCAAACAAAGCTGTATCCGTCCTTTTTAGTCCGGCAAAAAATTTCCGCGAGGTTTTGGACTGCGGTTCCGATGCATCGGAACCGCTTTGGCTACGAACGCACTGCGAGGCAAGAGCGGCAGAGGGCTGCCGCAGTCCAAGACGCTGCCGCGCAATTCGTCCACCGACATTCGCGCAAAGTTTTTCTTAAACCGATTTAGTTCTGACTCGGGGGCGGGGAGCCGTCGTTGAAGCCGGGGATTTCAGGAAGATGTTCGGGCCGGAGCGGTTCCGAGATGGCGTGCTCGCCGCTGAACCATTTGCCGAGGTCAACGAGCTGGCAGCGTTTAGAACAGAAGGGGCCGAACTTGCCAGCGAACCAGTCGCCGGACTTTTTGCAGGTCGGGCATTTGAACTGCGGCATGGCTACTTCGTCTCACCGGCGATTTTTTTGAGGTCGGTCACGACGTTGGTGGCCTCGTCGAGCGAGGCGCCGGCGTCGGTCAAAATTTTCGAGGCGGCGGCGAAGGCTTTTTCAGATTGGGCATCGGTCAGGTGCGCGCCGTTGAAGGCGGCGTGAACAATCCCGGCGAGTTGCTTCTGCTGCGCGGGCGTGATTTTAGTTTTGCCGGAAAGGGCGGTGGTCAAATCTTGCGCGAGGCTCTTCACGGAATCGGTCGCGGCTTTTTTGCCGGCGGCGGCTTGCGTGAGATTGTTGAGGAGCGAAACTTTTTGCGCGGCGTCCGGTTTGGCGGCGCTGCCGAGCGTGGAGAAGTCGGCGGAGAGGTCGTTGAGGCTTTTGAGCGTGGCGGCCATGGCGGGATCGGTGGCGGCGGCGCCGGCGGCGGGCGTGGAATAGGTCGGCGCCTGGCCGGCGGCGGCGTTGTTGATGCGCTGCTGCTCGGCGTCGTTGCGGGCGCTGGTGTCGCGGGCGCGCTGCTTGGCGATGACGTAGGGGTCGGCGCTGGCGCTGCTGACGATGAACAACGTGGCGAGGAGGGCGAATGATGTTTTCATGGCTGGTGGCTGGCGGTCAGCATACCACTCTTTGACAGAAGTGAAATGTAGTCGCGCAAAATATTTCTACCTTCCTCAATCGCGCCATCGTAGTTGACGGACTTGGCGATGACGGGCTTGATGATGGTGTTGGTTCCGGTGGCGGGGTTGATGATTTCCGCAATCATGTTGGTGGAAGTGGAATGATCGTAGGTGATTTGATTTTCGCCAAAACCGGGGAAGTTGGTGCGGACGAATCCGGCAAAGTCGGGCAGGGCGGCTTGGAAATAATTGGTGTAGATGCACAGGGTCTCGACCTCGGCGGATTTTTTGCCGGTGGCGGTGATGAAATCATTCGTGCTGTAATTTGTGGTGAAGAACGGCTTGAGCTCGGGCAGGCCGGGCAGCTCGCAATTCTTGATGGTGAGTTCGTAAATTTTCACGGCGGGCAGCGGGCGGGCGGCGCGTTCCTGGTCGCGGGCGTGGTTCCGGCGCGCATCGCGTTCGCGTTCGGCGATGGCTTGCGGCTCGTTCATGGTCGCGGTCTTGTCGGCCTGCGCTTTGATGAAGGTCTCAATGTCCTGACGGGCGTAAATGTATTCCTGATTGGTGGCGACGCGTTCGAGCGAACGGTTTTGAAGCTGGGCGATGAACGGGTCAACGAGGTTTAATTTTTTGTAATTGAGGTTCAAGTTGTCGTAGGTCGCCTTGGGAATCGTGTCCCACGGCATGGCGTTGTCAATCGAGCCTTCGCCGACGAGCGTGGAGTGGTTCCAGATGCTGGGGAGAACGATGTCCGAGTTGACGCCTTTCAGTTGGGTGGACGCGCCGGTGACGCGGTAGAATTTCCCCTTGGTGATTTTCAACGTGCCGGGATCGTTGGTGGCGTCGTTGGAGGAGGGCCAGACGAACGGCTGTAATTTTTGGAGCTGCTGCACGGTGCCTTTGCCGTGCGTGGAGACATCGCCGACGATGATGGCGCGGCCGTAGTCTTGCAGCGCGGCGGCGGCAATCTCTGAAGCCGAGGCGCTGAAGCGGCTGCACATCACGACGAGGGGGCCGTCATAGGCAATGTCCGGGTCGGGGTCGGAATCAATGGCGATCTTGCCGTTGGGATCGCGGGCGAGCACCACGGGGCCGTCCTTGATGAACAGGCCGGTCAAACGCACGGCCTCTTCGAGCGAGCCGCCGGGATTCCCGCGCAGGTCGAGGACGATGCCCGCGACGTTTTCGCTTTTCAATTTGTTGAGCAGCTTGGCCACGTCCACGGAGGTGAACTTGGGCGTGGTGTGTTCGCCGGAACCGCCGATGGTGGCGTAGAAGGAAGGCAGTTCAATCACGCCGATGCGTTTGCCATCGGGATACTCAATCAACTGCGCGGTGGCTTCTTCGTTTTCCAGTTTGATTTCATCGCGCACGAGCGTGACGATGCGGCGGGCGGTTTGTTCTTCGGCGGGGCTGATGGTGAGGCGGACTTCCGTTCCTTTGGAACCGCGAATCATGCTGACGACTTTTTCCAAATCCATGTCCACCACGTCCACGGGCGGCTTGCCCGCCTGCGCGACGGCGATGATGCGGTCGTTGGCTTTGAGCTGTTTGGATTTCATCGCCGGGCCACCGGGGACGAGCAGGCGGATGGTGCAGTAGCCGTAATCTTCCGAGAGCTGCGCGCCGATGCCGAAGAGCGCGAGGTTCATGTGGATGTTGAAATCCGCCGCCTTGGGCGCGCTGAAATAATCCGAGTGCGGATCGTAGGCGTGGGCGATGCCGGAATTGAGGAAGGCTTGCAGCACGTTGTCGCTGCTCCAGTTGGTCGTGAGGCGCAGGTTCCAGCGGTAACGCTTGTCCAGATTGGCGACGATGTTGGTGTGGGCGGCGTGGGCGCTGGGGCGCAGCTCGATGGAGTAGGTATCATTGGTCTCGTGGATTTCGTTGGCGAGCTTGTCGAGGAGGTATTCGTAGCGGACGCGCTGCTTCCAAAGTTGTTTCGCCTCGTCCAAGTTTTTGGGGAACGGCGCGTGGCGGCGGTCGGCGGAAAATTTTTCATCCGTGGTGAACTTGAATTTTTCCTTGGCGAGCAGTTCGCAGGCGTAGGCGGTGTGCTGCACCGAGCGTTCGCAGAAACGGTTATAGATGGCGAAGGCCGGGCCGAGTTCCGCCTTGCTGCGGCTGCTCACCATGAGCACATCGAGATTGGTGCGGATGGCGGAAAATTCATTCATGTCCGACTGGAGAAAATTTTCGTGGCGCGGGTCAAGCGCGTCAAGGTAGCCGTCGAACGCCTTGATTGAAAATTCCTGATCGAACGGATGCTGCAAATAATGGTAGCCCTCCAGCAGCCGCGTGGTGACGAAGGCAATCTTCGGGTCATTGGGGCCAGGCACGACCCCGGCCGGGGCGTTCGCCGGCACGGCGGCGGTGGGCGCGTGGTGCGCTGACTTGCAGCCCGCCCAGACGGCCAGCGCCACGGCAATGACGGCGAGGGAAAAGAAAAATTGTCGGCGGCGAATCACGAGTTGCAGCATTTGACCCAAGCTAAACGAATTTGTTCAGCAAAGGAAAACATTTATCGCGCCGCCACGATTGTTCAGGAACATTGTCCGGGAACAATTCACCGGGCAAATGCTCTCACCCTTGATGTCGCGTTATGGCTGATCGCCTGGATTTCGACGGTCTGGTTCGCCTCGGTGATTTTGCTGGGCGCGGTTTATTTTCAAAGCCGCCCGCCGGCACACGATGCAGGCTGGGAAAATTTATCTACTGGCGATGGCCGGCACCGAGGCGGACATCCGCAAATTTCTTTAAGCCGGAACCATGCAATCGGAAAAAACCGGACAAACGCGGAGGCGCAGAGAACGCAGCGAGCCGCCGAGATTTTTGGAAGCAAGATTAACCTACTGACTGGTGCCTCGAATCATTCGATGGTTTTCTCTGCGAACCTCTGCGTTCTCTGCGCCTCCGCGTTTTTTGGATTGTTTTCAACTACATCGTTCCGGTTAAGCGAAGGAGGTGGGGAAATCAAAAGCTGGTCGCGACCACCGCGCCAAACTTTTCCCTTGTATTCTAACGGGAACGGGCAGATAAAGAATCAAGCCTATGAAAACCGCCTATCCCATCAGCTCCATCCTGCACAACAAATCCACCGCGCTCTGGAACATTGCGCCCGAGGCCACGGTCTTTGAAGCCATCTCGCTGATGGCGGAAAAAAACATCGGCGCGCTGCTCGTCATGTCTGGCGGCAAGCTCATGGGCATCTTCACCGAGCGCGACTACACGCGGAAGATTGCGTTGCACGGGAAAAATTCCAAGCAGACGAAAGTTTTCGAGGTTGTGCCCCAGGAGGTCATCACCGTCACGCCCGATGACACGGTGGAGGACTGTATGCGGCTCATGTCGGAAAAACGTTTCCGCCATCTGCCGGTGGTGGAGCGGGGGAATGTGGTGGGCATCATCTCCATCGGCGACCTGGTCAACTGGGTCATCAACACGCAGAACGCCGCCATTGAGCAGCTCGAAAGCTACATCGCTGGCGGCGTGTCAGTGTGAGGAACCGGAATTTTTTGCAATGGGTCAATTTGAAATCGGAGCGCCGAGCATTGCTCGGCCAGAGTTGGAAATCCTCTCCCTTCGAGCCGGGCAATGCTCGGCGCTCCGCTAACTGACCCACTGCCGAATTTTTACTTCCCGCCTTGCTCAATGAGGCTGTCGCGGAGCTGCGCGTTCGCGGCGGCGGCCATCAGGGAGTTGTTGACCTTGCCTTCGGTGGAGTCAATCGTGCCGGCGATTGTGCCGCTCTGGAAATTCGTTCCGCCGTTCGCGCCGAACTTGCCAAACTTGCTGCTCTTGGCCGGCGTCACCTTGGCCAGATAAGCTTCCTGGATTTGGTCACGGTGGTTGAACACCACGGCGGCCACGGCGATGAAGGCCAGCGCGAAGCAGGCTTTCTTCACATGGCCGACGGTGCGTTGGCGTTGCGCGTCTTTCGCCTCTTTTAATTGCAAGGCCTCCGCTTGCAAGGCGATTTTGTTCATGGCGTTTTCGAATGATTTATCTTTCATGCCGCACCCATTTGCAGCATCCATGCCAGTTGGAAATTATTTCAACGGCCGCATCATTTTCGGCAATTCCTGCCGGAAACTCCTTCAAACACGGCAATTATCTCCAAATCTGTGTTCAACTTTTTGACACCAACGAGTCAAGGCAGGACAAAATAAAACGCCGGGCAGAAAATTCCGGTAGTCGTATAGTTTGGCGCGACAGCCGGAGCGCCGAGCATCGCTCGGCTCGAATCACCGGCTGCTTCCCATCAGGCCGAGCAATGCTCGGCGCTCCGATTTCAACGGCATAGTTTCGGTTCAGATGAACTGCTATGGCGCGCGCTTTCAATCTTCGGCTTTGGTCATTTGCAGTGCCGCCTTCATGTAGCCCATCGCGAACGCCATGCCCGCGTGCCACGGCGCGCGGCACGACATTTGCGGCGTGTGGTCGGGGATCAGCACGCCGTCGAAATTATTTTTCCGCAAAATTTTCAGCACGCGCACCATGTCAATGTCGCCCTCGTCAATAAATGTTTCCCGGTAGAACGGAACCTTGCCGGTCACGTTGCGGAAATGGACGTAGCCCAGTTTGTTTTGCGAACTGTAACGCTCGACGGTTTCGTAAATGTCGCCGTCGGTCATCTCGGCGAGCGAGCCGAGACAGAACTCCAGCGCGTTCGCGCGGCTGGCATTCAAATCAATCACGCGCTGGTAAAGCTGCGGCTGATACACCAGCCGTGGCTGGCCGCGCATGAAGGGCAGGGGCGGATCGTCAGGATGCAGCGCGAGTTTCACGCCCGCCTTTTCCGCGACCGGCGTGACCGCTTCTAAAAAATCTCCGAGCCGCTGCCACAATTGTTCGGGCGTGGCGGACGACACATTTCCAGTCGGCGCGTTTTCATCCACGACCATGTTCCACACCATGCCGTTCGGCATCGGCGTTTCCAACGGGCCTTCCATGCCCACGGACATCGCGCCGCCGCGCGCGTAGGGCTGGTGCGTGCGGCCGCAGACGCCGGCGATGCTGAAGTTGTAGCCCATGATCGGAATGTTCGCCGCGCCGAGGTTGCGGACAATCGTTTGGCAATTCTCCAGGTGCAGTTTTTTTTTCGGCCCGTCGAGCAGCACGTCGTGCCAGTGCGCCGGGTCAAAATTTTCAATCGCCTCCAGCGTCAAGCCTTCCGCCTCAATTTTTTTCCGCAGCCCGGTCAATTCTTCCGCGCTCCATAATTTGTCCGGATCGCCGGCCAGTCCCCAGCCGCGCTCGGTGCCGGTCGGCTGGTTATCGCGCGGATTTTTTGCGCCGCCTTTGAAATAGTCCACGAGGTGCGCGACGATATGCGTCGCCCCCGCCTGCCGCGCGAACTGAAAATTGTCGCGCGTGAGCATGTGCCGGTAAAGTCCGAGTCCCAGTTTCATAAATGAATCGGCCATCAGTCTTTCGTTCCCAACGCGCGCGCTCAAGCCGGAAAAATCAGCCGGTGCGGCGCCGTGGGCCACGCGGTGGCACAATGAAAAGCTGACATTCGCCCGCGCCGCCCTTAATTTTCCGGCGTGACCCCGCCTGACCAAGCTCACCGCCGCCTCTGGCTGCTGGGCCTCGTCACGCTCGCGCTCTACGCCGTGCTGCCAGAATTTGTCGCCGGGCTTTCCTCGGCCGAGCCGAGTTTTGCCGGGGAGATTTTCGGCTGGGTCAAATTTTTTTCCAAACCATCGCTCGCCGCGCTGCACGATTCTGGCTCGCACCTCCGCGCTTCCATCGGCTTCGCCGTCATCTGCGCCGCGTTGTTCGGAATTTATTTATTCATGCTCAAGCTGGCGCGGGAGAACCACGATGCCCGTTCGCAGAAAATTATTTTTATCGGCGGCGCGGCGTTCCTGCTCGTGCAGGTGCTCGCGCCCGTGATGCTGTCGTCGGATGTTTTTGCCTACGCGCTCTACGGCCGCGTGGCGTCCGTCTATCACGCGAACCCCTACGACCTCGCGCCGCCCGTTGCGGCGGACGATCCGTTCTTGAAACTGTTCGGCCAGGAATACCTGCCATCGTGGTATGGCTCGCTGTGGACGCTGATCACCACCGTCATCACTCGATTCACCGGCGAACACCTTGGCCTCACCGTGCTGGCGTTTCGGCTCGTCGCCATCGCCGCCGCGCTCGCGTGCGCCGCGCTCATCCTCGCCAGCCTGCGCCGCCACGCGCCGGAGCGCGCCACGCAAGGCCTCGTTTTTTTTCTCTGGAATCCGCTGCTCATCATCGAGACCGGCCTGAGCGGCCACAACGACGCCGTCATGCTCGTCTTTGTGCTGCTCGCCGTGTGGCTGCATCTGCGCGGGTGGAAAGCGTGCGCCGTCGTCGCCCTCACGCTGTCGGCGCTGGTGAAATTTCTGACGGGAATGTTGATCCCGCTCTACGTCCTGCTCGTGCTGCGGGAAATGAGCGCGGAGCGCCGAGCACCTGCTCGGCTCGATTCGACAACGGCTGGCAACGAGCCGAGCGGGTGCTCGGCGCTCCGGGTCAATCTCCGCGAAAAACTTTCTTTCCTCATTCGCGCCGCCGTTGCCGTCGGCCTCGTCTGCTTCACCGCCAGCGCGCTGACAAAAACCAAATCAGATTCCGGGCAGCCCGTTTCGCAGCAGGCCATCGCGCCGGATTTTTACGCGAACAATTTTCACGAACTGATTTTCAAAGGCCTTCGCCGCGCGCTCGGCGAGGACGCGGATTCCGTGGGCAACCCGATTTATTTTCAAGGCTGGTGGCTCGCGGCGACGAATACAACTTCTCTGCTCGCCCGCCCGGATGTCAAATCGGACAGCCTCGCATCGCTCGCCGCCGAGGCGCGCGTCATCGTCATCGCACCGCAGAACGATGATCAATGGGCGCGGGTTTATGATCCGGCTTCGCAATCGCGCGGATTTGTGTTCGCTTCCGTTTTCACCGATTCCACCCGCCCCGCGACCGCCGACAACTGCGCGAAACTTTTTGAAACCATGACCGCCGAACGCCCGACCGTTGTGCGGGCGAACAATCTTTTGCGCGCCGCGCTGTGGCTGGCGTTCGCCGCGTTCGGCCTGCTCTGCGCGTGGAAAACAATTTCGTTCGAGGAATTTCTCGTGTGGTCGGCGGCGGCATTGCTCGCGTCGTATTTTCTCATCCTCACCGAAATCTGGCCGTGGTATGCCAACTGGGCCGTGGCCGTGGCCGCGCTCTCGACTTCGCGGCGTCCGGCGCAACTCGCCGCGCTCCTCTCCGCGTGCGTGCTGACGTTTTATATCACTATCGGTTTTCAAGGCAGCGACGCGAACTGGGTGTTCGCGCTGCGCTCGCTCCCGGCATTTATGTTGCCGCTGGTTTTGTTCATC
The DNA here is from genome assembly GCA_043776855.1 of Limisphaerales bacterium. Taxonomy (GTDB): domain Bacteria; phylum Verrucomicrobiota; class Verrucomicrobiia; order Limisphaerales; family UBA11358; genus UBA11358. The sequence goes on from JAYVQV010000413.1 coordinate 8,526, forward strand.
GTGTTATATTGCCGTCGCAAAAAATCCGCCGCATGAGCCTGCCAGAAAAATTTCAGCGCCAGCGCGTCCTCATCACGGGCGGCCTCGGCTTCATCGGCTCGAACCTCGCGCGCACGCTCGTCGAAGCCGGCGCGGATGTGCTGCTGGTGGATAATCTTTTTCCCGAATACGGCGGCAACCGCTTCAACCTTTCCGGCCTCGAAAAATTTCTCCGCGTGACCATCGCCGACGTGCGCGACACGGAGGCGTTGACCGAATGTGTGCGCGGACAGGATTTTATTTTTAATCTCGCCGGGCAGACGAGCCATCTTGATTCGATGGAAAATCCGCGCACGGATTTGGAAATTAATTGTGCCGCGCAGTTGTCCATTCTCGAAGCCTGCCGTGCGCACAATCCCGGCGTGAAAATTATTTTCGCCAGCACGCGGCAGATTTACGGACGCCCGGAGTATTTGCCCGTGGATGAAAAACATCCGCTGAATCCCGTGGACGTGAACGGCATCAACAAGATGGCCGGCGAATTTTATCATCGCCTCTACAACAACGTCCACGGCCTGCGCGCGTGCGTGCTGCGCCTCACCAACACCATCGGCCCGCGGATGCGCGTGCGCGACGCGCGGCAGACGTTCGTGGGCGTGTGGGTGCGGCAAATTCTCGAAGGCCAGCCCATCGAAGTCTGGGGCGGCGCGCAGTTGCGCGATTTCAATTTCGTGGACGACGTGGTGGCCGCGCTGCTGCTCGCCGCCGCGAGCGAAGCCGGCAACGGCGATGTCTTCAATCTCGGCGGCAGCGAGGTTGTGAGCTTGAAACAGCTTGCGGAAATGCTCGTCGCCGCGAACGGCGGCGGCACTTTTGCCGTGAAGGAATTTCCCTCAAACCGCAAGGCCATTGACATCGGCGACTACTATTCCGACTTCAAAAAGTTCCAGACCACGTTTGGCTGGACGCCGCGCACGCCGCTGCGCGAGGCGCTGGCGAAGACGCTGGCGTTCTACAAAAAGAATTTGAAAGAATATGTTTGAGGCGATCTTCAAAAATAGTTTGAGGGGTTGTTGCTTGCGGCGTCCGTTCTCCCTCACCCCGGCCCTCTCCCGCTGGGAGAGGGAGAACCGCTCCCCGTCTCACTCGAAAACCAGCGTCTGGATTGATGCGGCGCATTTCCGAACAGATGAAACGCGCCGCAAATTTCTCCCTCTCCCCTGGGGAGAGGGCCGGGGTGAGGGGGAAACGCACAAACTTATTCCAACGTCTGATTTTTTCTAGGATGAGCACCGCCAACCTATTTCCCTTCCAGCCCAGCGCCGAGTATCGCGCGCATGAAAAAGAAATTCTCGCGGCGATGCAGCGCGTCGGCGACAGCGGGCATTACATCCTCGGCCTGGAAGTCGCCGCGTTTGAACGCGAGTTCGCGGCGGAGATCGGCGCGGCGCACGCCGTCGGCGTGGCGAATGGCACGGATGCAATCGTCCTGGCGTTGCGCGCGCTCGGCCTCGGCGCGGGCGACACGGTCGTGACCGTCGCGCACACGGCGGTGGCCACCGTCGCCGCCATCGAACTCGCGGGCGCAACGCCGCTGCTCGTGGACATCGAGCCAAAAAGTTTCGCGCTGGACGTGAACCAGCTCGCTGACACGCTGCGGCAAAATCGTTCGCACAAAATCAAGGCGGTGATTCCCGTGCATCTCTACGGCCATCCGGCGGACATGGCGGCGATTTTGGAACTCGCAAAACAATTTGACCTGCGCGTCATCGAAGACTGCGCGCAGGCGCACGGCGCAACGATTGACGGAAAAACCGTCGGCACGTTCGGCGACGCGGCGGCGTTCAGTTTTTATCCCACAAAAAATCTCGGCGCGATTGGCGATGGCGGCGCGGTGGTGACGAATAATCCCAAACTCGCGCAGCGCGTCCGCGAATTGCGGCAATACGGCTGGCGCGAGCGTTACATCAGCTCCATTTCCGGCATGAACAGCCGGCTGGACGAATTGCAGGCCGCGATTCTGCGCGTGAAGCTCCCGCACTTGAAACGCGACAACGCCCGGCGGCGCGAGCTGGCGGGGATTTATTCCGCGATGGGAGCGCCGAGCACCCGCTCGGCTCGTTCCGAGAACAACCAGCAACGAGCCGAGCAGGTGCTCGGCGCTCCGACCGTGCGCGCTGGCTGCTCGCACGTTTTTCACCAATACGTTATTCGCTCGCCGAGGCGCGATGCGTTGATGGAATTTCTGAAATCGCGCGGCGTGCCGACAGCCATCCATTATCCGCAACCCGTCCACACGCAGCCGGCCTACGCAGGTCGCGTGGCAGTTGGCGCGGGCGGCCTGGCCGCGAGCGAACGCGCCTGCCGGGAAGTTTTGAGTTTGCCGATGCACGCTTACCTCACGGACGACGCGGTGACGTTCGTGGTGAAGCAGGTTGTTGAGTCCGACCAGTGAAATGATTTTGAACCACAAAGGAACAAAGAGGAATTGCGACGGAGTGCGGACAGCTTGTCCGCAAATTTCGGTGAGCCAGAACTCGCGGACAAGCTGTCCGCGCTCCGTTCCAAGTCGCTGCCAAAGCCGCTTTGTTTCTTTGTTCCTTTGTTGTTAAATCACCGCCGATGAACCCCAAGCTCACCATCGTCGTGCCGCTTTACAATTCCGCCGACACGCTCGCGCGGCTCGTCGCAGAATTGACGGCGCTGAAAATTTCCGGCGGCCACGAACTCGTGCTGGTGAACGACGGCAGCCCGGACAACACGGCGGAAATCGCGGAGCAGCTTGTCGCAAAAACGGATTTTCCCATCACGCTCGTGAAGCTGGCGCGGAACTACGGCGAGCACAACGCGGTGATGGCGGGCTTTCACCATGCGCGCGGCGAGTGGGTCATCAACATGGACGATGATTTGCAAAATCCGCCGTCGGAAGTTTTGAAGCTGCTGGAGTTCGCGGAGAAAAATAAACACGAGGTTGTTTACAGTTTTTACGGCGACAAGCAGCACGAGTCGTGGCGCAACCTTGGCAGTTGGCTGACGAACCGCGTGGCCGACCTGTTGCTCGACAAGCCGAAGGGACTTTACCTCTCCAGCTTCCGCTGCATGAGCGCGTTCGTGGTGAAAGAAATTTGCAAATACGATGGGCCGTTCGTGTATGTGGACGGACTCATCTTGCAGGTCACGCAAAACATCGGGCGCGTGCAGGTGGCGCACGCCGCGCGCGAAGCTGGCCGCAGCGGTTACACGCTCACGAAGCTGGTGAAGCTGTGGCTCTCGATGTTCGTGAATTTTTCCACCGTGCCGCTGCACCTCGCGACGATGCTGGGCTTCGCGCTGGCGGGCTTTGGATTTCTTTATGCCATTGAAGTCATCGCCGAACATTTTCTTTACCAGCAGCCGCTCGGCTGGAGTTCCATGATGGCGGCGCTGCTGGTTTTTTCCGGGACGCAACTGCTGGTGCTGGGTCTGGTGGGCGAATACTTGGGGCGGCTTTATCTGACGGCGAACAAGAAGCCGCAATTTACCGTCCGCGAAATCGTGCGGCGGGAAAATGGCTGAACCCATTCTGACCGGCAGGATAAAAATTCTTTAATCCCGGGGACGGCTTAAATTTATTTCCATCTGCCATAGTGGGCGAAGGCGCGTTGCGTTCCTCGTGACCAAAAGTGGATCCGGCAAACTCGTCTCATGGAAATTACATTTTCGTCGCGTCGGCCATGTGCTATTTTTGCGGCGTCCGGGCGTTATCAATCAGCATGGAAATCAGAAATAAAAACGCATTCACCTTGGTCGAGCTGCTGGTGGTCATTGCGATCATCGCCATTCTGGCGGCGCTGCTGCTGCCCGCGCTCGCGGCGGCCAAGCGCAAGGCGCTCGCGGTGCAGTGCCTCGGCAATCTCCGGCAAATCCACCTGGCCACCCATCTCTACATCGGCGACAACGAGGAGCACCTGCCGTATGCGTGGTATGCCGACGACGATCCGGCGGAGAATAATTTCTGCATGCTGCTCGCGCCTTATGCGTTCGGCGTGCTGTGGGATTTCGATGGCGACAGCGATTTTGAATCGGGCATCTACGCGTGTCCGGTGCGGTTGCAGGAGGGCGCCGCGCCGAACAACACTTTCTACATCAGCTACGGCATGAACGCCTACAACTCGGTCAGTTTTCCTTCGCCCGTCACGCGCAAGGAAAATGCCGTCAGCGCGCCCGCCGCGACGCTGCTGGCGGCGGACATTGAATTTAATTACAACCATCCGCCGCTCGAACGGCTGGACGCGGACCAGGCCGGCTACAAGCACGGCCGCCGCGCGAATTTTGTTTTCTTTGACGGCCACGCCGCGCCGGTTTCGCTGAAACAAACGAACGGCGTGGTGGTGAAATTTTAATTTGTGAAACCCGCCGCCGCCATGCCAAACGGTTCCGCCGCCGCCCGCCCGGTGGCGCGCGGAAAATTCGTCTGGCTCGGTGCGGAAAAACTGCTCCTGCGCGGGGTCACCTACGGTCCGTTCCGCCCGGAAGCCGACGGCTCCGAATACCACGACCGCGAGATCGTGGCGCGTGATTTCGCCCGGATGGCGGCCAACGGCATCAACTCTGTCCGCCTCTACACCGTGCCGCCGCGCTGGCTGCTCGACTGCGCGCGGGAAAATAATTTATGGGTGCTCGTCGGTTTGCCGTGGGAACAGCACATCGCGTTTCTGGCCGGCGCGGAAATCAGCGCGCGCGTCGAGCAGCGCGTGCGCGCCGGTGTCCGGGCGTGCGCCGGGCATCCGGCGTTGCTGGGCTTTGCCATCGGCAACGAAATTCCCGCGCCCATCGTCCGGTGGCACCAGCCGCGCCAGATTGAAAAATTCATCAAGCGGCTCTACGCGCTCGCCAAGGCGGAAGATCCCGGTGCGCTCGTCGCTTACGTCAACTATCCGTCCACCGAATACCTTGAGCTGCCGTTCGTGGATTTATTCTGCTTCAACGTCTATCTCGAAACGCCGGAAAAATTTGCCGCCTACCTCGCGCGCCTCCAAAATCTTGCCGCCGACAAACCGCTGCTGCTCACCGAGGCCGGCCTGGACAGCCGCCGCAACGGCGAAGCGCGCCAGGCCGGGACGCTCGCGTGGCAGTTGCAGCTCGCCTTCACCGGCGGCAGCGCGGGCGTGTTTTTATTTTCGTGGACGGATGAATGGCATCGCGGCGGCAACGACATTCTTGACTGGGACTTCGGCCTCACGCGCCGCGACCGCACGGAAAAACCCGCGCTTGCCGCCGTGCGGGCCGGTTTTGCCGAGCTGCCGTTCCCCCCAAAAATTTCCTGGCCGCGCATCTCCGTCATCGTCTGCACCTATCGCGGCGTGGCGACGCTGGCAGAATGTCTGTCCGGTTTGTCGCGCCTCGATTATCCCAACCACGAAGTCATCGTGGTGAACGACGGCGCGGATGACGGCGTGGCGGACATCGCCAAAAATTTTCCCGTGCGCCTCATCCACCAGCCGCACGCCGGCTTGAGCGCCGCGCGCAACACCGGCTGCGCCGCCGCCACCGGCGAGATCGTTGCCTATCTCGACGACGACGCGTGGCCCGATCCGCACTGGCTGCAATTTCTCGCGCACACGTTCATGACCACCGACTGCGCGGCGGTCGGCGGGCCGAACATTCCGCCGCCTTCGTCAGATTTTGTCGCGCGTTGCGTCGCCCACGCGCCCGGCGGGCCGATTCATGTGTTGCTCACCGACCGCGAGGCCGAACACATTCCCGGCTGCAACATGGCCTTCCGCAAATCCGCGCTGCTGGCGCTCGGCGGCTTTGACTCGCAGTTCTGGGTGGCCGGCGACGACGTGGACATCTGCTGGCGCTTTCACGACGCCGGTTTGAAAATTGGTTTTCATCCCGGCGCGATGGTCTGGCATCACCGTCGCCAAAAAATTTTCAAATACCTCAAGCAGCAGTCCGGCTACGGCCGCGCCGAGGCGATGCTGGAAAAAAAATGGCCCGCCAAATACAACGCCGCCGGCCAGCCCGCGTGGCACGGGCGCATCTACGGCATCGGGCGGCTGGCCGTGCTGACGCTGGGAAAATCGCGCATCTATCACGGCACCTGGGGCAGCGCGCTGTTCCAGTCGCTCTACGAACCGGCCCCCAGCAATTTCTGGTCGGTCGCGCGGATGCCGGAATGGCACGCCGTCATTTTCTCGCTCGGCCTGTTGCTGTGCCTCGCGCCGTTCTGGCCGCCGCTGCTTTACATCAGCCCGTTGTTCGTGCTCGCGCTGGCGGTTCCGCTCGTGCAGTCCGTGCTGCACGCATGGCGCTTGCCGCTGAAAAATTTTCCACAACGCGCGCTCGTCGCGTTTTTGAATTTCATGCAGCCCATCGCCCGGCTGCGCGGGCGCGTGCTCGCCGGCCTGACGCCGTGGGGACGGCGGCGGTTGAAGGGATTTGCGCTGCCGTTGCCCGGGGAGCTGATGCTCTGGAGCGAGACGTGGCGTTCGCCCACGGACTGGCTGGCGGTTTTGGAAACGCCGTTGCGCGCCAGCGGCACCGGCGTGTTTCGCGGCGGCGACTACGACCGCTGGGATCTGGAAGTGCGCGGCGGCGTGCTCGGCGGCGTGCGGCTGCAACTGCTCGCGGAGGAGCACGGCGGCGGCCGACAGCTCGTGCGCTTTCGGCTCCGGCCGCACTGGCCGGACGTTTCGCTGCTCATTTGTTGCGTGGCTTCCCTGCTGACCGCCGCGGCTTTGGATGACCACGCGCGCCTCGCGGCGTTCGTCCTCGGAACCGTCGGCCTGATTTGTCTCGTGGCCATGATCACTGAAAGCGCCGCCGCCACGGCCTTGCTCCGGCAGACGCTCGCCGCTTTGAAATCAAAAACGGAAACGCCGGGCGTGCCCGGCGCCGGGAAAAAATGAAGCGCACCATCCCGTTCAACTACGTCACCCGCACGCTGCGCTACCTCCGGCCGCACAAGCCGCTCGCCGCCGTTTCCGTGACGCTCACCGTCCTCACGGCCATCGTCACGCTCGCCACGCCGTGGCCGCTGGCCATCGTCATTGATAATGCGCTCGGCTCGCAGATTTTGCCGGCGGGACTGAAATGGATTCCTGCCTCCATTGCGTCCGACCCGGCGGCCCTGATTATTTTCGCCGTCGTCGCCGGCTTGGTTCTGCTGCTCATCCTCGACGCCTTGCACGTCGCCAGCAATTTCGTGAACACGAAAATGGACCAGCACATCACGCTCGATTTCCGCAGCGAAATGTTTTTGCACGCGCAGAAAATGTCGCTCGCCTACCACGACCAGCGGCGCAGCGGCGGGCTGATTTACATGATCAACAGCCAGGGCGACGCGCCCGCCGGACTCGTGATGACCATTCCGATGCTGGTCGAAGCCGCGCTCACGCTCGTCGGAATGTTTTGGGTGACGTATCATCTGAACGCCAAGCTCGCGCTTGCGGCGATTACCGTCGTGCCATTTTTGTATTACTCCGTCGGCTACTACGCCACGCATATTCAAGACAAGCTGCAACGCGTCCGCACGCTGGAGGCGGAATCGCTCTCCATCATCCACGAAGCCTTCGCCATGATGCGCGTCATCGTCGCGTTTGGCCGCGAAGACCGGGAGCACAAACGTTTCGGCGACCAGACCGCGCTCGCCGTGCAGGAGCGCGTGAAAGTCACCGTGCGCCAGACGATTTTTTCGCTCGTCGTGAATTTCATCACCGCCATCGGCTCGGCGCTCGTGCTCGGCCTCGGCGCGATTGACGTGCTGCGCGCCAAGCAGGCCGGGTGGCCGCCCGGCGCCTTCACCGTCGGCGAACTCACCGTCATCATCGCCTACATCGCCGCCGTCTATCGGCCGCTCGAACAAATCAGCTTCACCATCGGCTCGTTGCAAGACCGCTTCATCAGCCTGCGCAACACGTTTCAATTTCTCGACACCGAGCCGGACATCAAAGATTCGCCCGGCGCAAAAACAATTTCCCGCGTGCGCGGCGGGGTGCGTTTTGAGAACGTGGATTTCAGCTACACCGGCCGCGTGGACACGTTGAAAAATATTTCCTTCGAGGCGCAACCCGGCCAGGTCATCGGCATCGTCGGCCAGACGGGCGCGGGAAAATCCACGCTCGTGAGCCTGCTGCCGCGTTTCTACGACGCGAAGGCCGGCGGCATTTTTCTCGACGGCGTGAACACCCGCGACCTCACGCTCCAATCGCTCCGCGCGCAAATCAGCGTCGTCTTGCAGGAGCCGCTGTTATTTTCCGGCACGATTGCGGAAAATATTCAATACGGACGCCTCGAAGCCACGCGCGCGGAAATCATCGCCGCCGCCAAAGCCGCGAACGCGCACGACTTCATCGAACGCCTGCCGCAGAAATATGAAACCATTCTTGGCGAACGCGGCGCGCAACTTTCCGGCGGCGAACGGCAACGCATCTCCGTCGCGCGGGCATTTTTGAAAAACGCGCCGGTGCTGATTCTCGACGAGCCGACATCGTCCGTGGATTCCAAAACCGAAGCCGTCATTCTCGAAGCCCTCGAACGCCTCATGGTTGGCCGCACCACGTTCATGATCGCGCATCGGCTTTCGACGTTGAAGCACGCCGATCAAGTGCTCGTCATTAACCAGGGCGAACTCGTCGAGCAAGGCACGCAAGCCGAACTGCTCGCGCGCAACGGTCTTTACAAGCAGCTCTACGACGCGCAGCTCGCGTCCATCCGCCAGAGCAAACTCGCCACCGCCACCGCGCAGCCGTTATGAAAGAATTTTTTAACCGCCAAGAACACAAAGAGCACAAAGACGCAAAAAAAATTCCAATGCGGCCGCTTGCACTCATGGACATTGCCAATATCTGCACCATCGAAATTTTCAAACCGGATGCAAATTTTGATTTCTTTGCGTGCTCTGCGCTCTTTGCGGTTAAATCAAAGTCAGCATGAACCTCGCGCACCGCCCCAAAGTTGTCCTGCTCGGTTTTATGAGCCATTTCCCCGTGGCCGGCGTCGCGTGGCAGACGGTGCATTACCTCATCGGCCTGCAAAAACTTGGCTGCGACGTTTTTTACGTCGAAGCCCACGGCTGCACGCCCAGCAAGCTGATGCAGCACGCCCAAGACGACGGCCCGGCCCGCGCCGCCGAACACATCGCCGCCGTCATGGCGCGCTTCGGCCTGCAAAACCACTGGGCCTACCACGCCATCTACGATTCGCGCTGGTTCGGCCTGACGGAATCGCAGTTGAAAAATCTCTACCGCGACGCCGCGCTCATCATCAATCTGCACGGCAGCCATCTGCCCACGGAAGAATTGACCGCCACCAACCGCCTCGTTTTTTTGGAGACCGATCCCGTGGATTTGCAGATTGAAATCTTCAACGGAAAAAAAGAGGCGCTCGAATACCTCAAGCCCCACTGCGCGTTTTACACGTTCGGCGAAAACCTCGGCGCACCCGACTGCCGCGTGCCGAAGCCCGCGCAATTCAATTTCATCCCCACGCGCCAGCCCGTCGTGATGGAATTTTGGGAACAGCACGGCCACGGCGTCGGTGACGCCTTCACCACCATCGGCAACTGGCGGCAGCCGTGGCGCGAAGTCCAGTTCAACGGCGAGACGCTGCGCTGGAGCAAGCACTTCGAGTTCGAGAAATTTATTTCCCTGCCGAAAAAATTTCCGGCGCAGCCGTTTGAACTCGCGCTCTCCAGCTACGACGACCACGACCAAAAACGTCTGGAGCAACACGGCTGGCGCGTGCGCCCCGGCCTCGAACTTTCGCGCGATCTCGACACCTACCGCGACTACATCGGCGCGTCGCGTGGCGAATTCACCGTGGCCAAAGAACAAAACATCCGGCTCCGCAGCGGCTGGTTCAGCGACCGCGCCGTGACCTACCTTGCCGCCGGTCGCCCCGTCATCACGCAAGACACCGCGTTCGGAAATATTTTGCCGACCGGCCACGGCCTCTTCTCGTTCGCCACGATGGATGAGTTGTGCGCCGCCGTGGAAAAAATTAATGCCGGCTACGAAAAGCATTCCCGGGCCGCGCGCGAGTTGGCGCGGGAATTTTTCTCGCACGAAGTGGTGCTGGGAAAAATGTTGCGTGAGCTGGGCGTTGGAGCGCCGAGCACCCGCTCGGCTCGTCCCGGTGTTGGCGAGACGAACGTGCCGAGCAGGTGCTCGGCGCTCCCCGCCTCGCTGGTTCTCGCCGCCATTTCCCGCTGGCCCACGCGCCTGCCGGAGCAAACCATCCAAACCGCCCTCGCGCTGCCGACGCCCGTTGCGTTGGGGAGCGCGCCCGCCCCGGGCGCAGTGAACCGCGCCCTCGCGGTTCACCGGGCAGACGATACGGATGGAACGTCCGTGGATTTTCCGCGCGTGCGAGTCCGGCGCGAGGGCGCGCCGGACAGCAGCCGGGGCGGCTGCGCTCCCCAAACCAATCGCGCCTCGATTATTCTCATCACGCACAACGGCCTGGCCTACACAAAACTTTGCCTCACCACGCTGCTCGCGCACTGGCGCGCTGGCGACGAACTCATCCTCGTGGACAACGCTTCCACGGACGGCACGGCGGAATTCCTCCGCGACCTCGCGCGCGCCAACGCGGGGCGCGGCATTTATGCCGCTTCAACGTCCGAACTGCCCGGCGCTTCCGGGTTGAATTCAACATCGCCAGACACGAGCGAGTTGAAGCGGCCTGCAGGCCGCGCTCCGGGGGCGGATGAAACCGCGCCCGGTTTTATCCGCGTGATTATTAATTCAACCAACCTCGGTTTCGCCGCTGCGAACAACCAGGCGCTCGCCGCCGCCACCGGCGAAATTTTCGTGCTGCTGAACAACGACACGCTCCTGCCCGCGCACTGGCGCGACACCTTGCTCGCGCATCTCGCGGATGAATCCATCGGCCTCGTTGGCCCGGTGACCAACCGCACCTGCAACGAAGCGCAGATTGACGCGCCCTACCAAACCTTCGCCGAGTTTGAAAATTTCGCCGCCGCCCGCGCGCGGCTTGGAGCGCCGAGCACCCGCTCGGCTCGGCCCGAGGGATTGCCGCCACGAGCCGAGCAGGTGCTCGGCGCTCCGGCGTTGTCGAGTTCCCGCTCCGCCATCCCCATGCTCGCGATGTTCTGCGTGGCGCTGCGGCGCGACGTTTTTCAAAAAATCGGCGCACTCGACGAACAGTTTGAAGTCGGGATGTTCGAGGACGACGACTATTCCCGCCGCGTCCGCGCCGCCGGCTTCAAGGTCGTCTGCGCGGAAAATTGTTTCGTGCATCACTTCGGCCAGGCGTCGTTCGGCGAACTGTGCACCAACGGCGAATACGACCGCGTGCTGGCAGCCAACCGCGCCCGCTTCGAGGCCAAGTGGAAAACCAAGTGGCAGCCGCACGCGCGCCGTCTCACGCCGGAATACGCGCAGCTCCGCCAACGCCTTCGCGCAATCGTGGCGGAAAAAATTCCGGCGGGCGCGAACGTGGCCGTCATCAGCAAGGGCGATGACGAGCTGCTGAAATTCGCCGGGCGCACCGGCTGGCATTTCCCGCAGGCTGCGTCCGGGGCATACGCCAACATTTATCCCGCCGACAGCGCGGAAGCCGTGGCGCAGTTGGAAGCGTTGCGCCGCAAGGGCGCGACGCATCTCGTGATTCCGTCGCCCGCGTTCTGGTGGCTGGCGCACTACGCGGATTTCAAAACGCATCTCGCTGAAAAATTTTCCATTGCCGTGTGCGATGAGGCGACGTGTTTGGTTTTTGATTTGAAGGGAGGCGCAAATGGATAACAGCGGCAAGACCAGCGCGGCAGCGTCTTGGACTGCGGCAGCCCTCTGCCGCTTTGTGTGTCATCCAAAAGCGCCAGAGGGCTGGCGCACTCCAAAACCTTGCGGAGTTTCAAACCTACACAACAAATGAGCGCGCAAAAAATTTCCATCATCATCCCGGCGTTCAACCAGGCGGGGCTGACGCGGCAGTGTTTGGAGACGCTGGTAGTGGCACAGGCTTCCAGCCTGTGTGTTCTAAAAAAGTCAGGTGCAAGCATGAATGGATCGACGGGGCGGAGGGTTTTTATTGGAGCTGTGACAATTCCAAGGACATGGCG
>JAYVQV010000414.1:0-5295 GCA_043776855.1 Limisphaerales bacterium
CCGATTCGCGGCAAGCTCATCAACGTGGAGAAGGCGCGGCTCGACAAAGTTTTGCAGAACACCGAAATCCGCACGATGATCACGGCCATCGGCACGGGCATTGGTGATGGCGAGGGCGAAGGCGCGTTCAATCTGGAAAAATTGCGCTACCACAAAATCATCATCATGACGGACGCCGACGTGGATGGCTCGCACATCCGCACTTTGTTGCTCACGTTTTTTTACCGCCAGATGCCGCAGTTGGTGAAGCAGGGTTTTGTCTATATCGCGCAGCCGCCGCTTTACTCCATCACGCGCAAGAAGAAGACCGATTACATTGATGACGATGTGCAGTTGAATCGCATCCTTCTGCAAAACGGCGTGGAAGAAGTGAAATTAAAAAATCTCGCGGACGGAAAAGAATTTAACCCGAAGCAGCTCGAAGAAATTCTCACGCTGCTCGAATCGCTCGACAAGCACGCGACCTACATCCGGCGGCTCGGCGGTGATTTTGCCAACTACGTCGAGAAGCGCGCGAAGGACGGGACGTTGCCGCAATTCATGGTCAAGGTGCGCGATGGGAACGACGACACGGTTCACTATTTCATCACCAGCGACGAACTGGAAGCGTTCAAGCTGGCGAACGGCGATTTATTTTCCGGTGACACGGAAGTGCGCAAGAAGGACGGCCCGACGCGCCGTGTTTCTAAGTATGATTTGCATCTCGAAAGCAAAGCTATTTCTGACCTGCTCGGCAAGCTCGCGAAAAAAGGTCTGGCCGTGGATCACTACGCGGCGCAGGACAAGCCGTTGTTTGAATTGATCGAAGGCGACGGCGAGCGCGCGAATGTCACGCCGCTGTTTTCGATCCGGGAAATTCTCGACGGCGTGAAAGCCGTCGGCAAGAAGGGGATTCAGATGACGCGCTTCAAAGGTCTGGGCGAAATGGATGCCAAGGAACTTTTCGAGACGACGATGAATCCCGTCCGCCGCAAGTTGCTGCGCATCGAACTGACCGACGCCGTCGAGGCGGAGGAAATGTTTGTGACCCTGATGGGCGAGGAAGTCGAGCCGCGCCGGAATTTTATCGTGGATAATGCGCTGAACGTCCGCAACCTCGACGTTTAAGAAAAGATTTGACGGATGTAGTCACGCGTGACTACATTTGGGTGTATGAAAACTAAAACAACAGTTCCATTATACAAGCAACGCGCGTCGCGTTTGAAATCAACGGCGCCGGAGACTTCTGGCGTGATGGAAATGCGCGAGACGATTGCGCTGCCCGGCGTCGGGCTTTCCATACCGGTGCGTGCGGCCAAGGCCAAGCTCTCGGCGCTGCTGGAGCTGGTGGCGGGCGGCACGGAAGTCACCATCACTTCGGATGGTGTGCCGAAAGCTGTGCTGTCGCCGGTGGGTAAGCACAAGGCGCGGAAAGTTTTCACCGGCATGGGTGATTACCTGTTGAGTCAGCCGGTTCAACGGAAAAGTCCGTTCGCCGATGAAATCATCCGCGCCGAACGCGATTCGCGACCCTGACGATGTATCTCGACAGCGCCATCATCGTGAAACTGCTCGTGCGTGAAAACGACTCCGCGTGGTTTGATCGAAACGTCCAAGAGCATGACCTCTGGACTTCGGAATTGGCGCGGGCAGAAGTGCGTTCAGCCATCTTGACGAAGGAACGTGCGAAGCTGGTTTCCGTTGCCCAGCGGAAATCGGCTTTCATTCGCTTCGAGGCGCTGTGCGAAAGTGAAGCCCTGCGATTCCATCCGTTAAGTTCGCCGGTCGTTCAGCACGCCAGTGAATTGCTGCTGAACTGTCATCCCGAAGTCGCGTTGCGCTCGCTGGATGCCATTCACCTGGCGACGGCGATGATGCACCCGCGCGGTGCGTTTTGCACAACCGATGTCAAACTGCGCGCCGCCGCCAAGCGAATGGGTGTGACGTGTTTTCCAGAACAAATTTCCGAAATCGTAACCGACTAATTTCAAATGCCTGACGAAACTGAACCAACGCCACCGCCGCCGCCGCAACAACAATTGAGCGGCGGCGCTTACACGCAGGGCGAAAAACTTTCCAAGATCAACGTCGCGGACGAAATTAAAAATTCGTTCCTCGATTACTCGATGTCCGTGATCATCTCGCGCGCGTTGCCCGATGTGCGCGACGGACTCAAGCCATCGCAGCGCCGCATCCTTTACGCGATGCACGAGCTGTCGCTGTTTCCCGGACGCAAGCCCTACAAATGCGCGAAGATTTGCGGTGACACCTCCGGCAATTACCATCCGCACGGCGAAGCGGTGATTTATCCGACGCTCGTTCACATGGCGCAGCCGTGGGCGATGCGCGAAAAGCTCGTGGACGGCAAAGGGAATTTCGGTTCCGTTGAAAATGATCCGCCGGCGGCGATGCGTTATACTGAGGCGCGCTTGACGCATCTCGGCGCGGCGTTGATGCAGGACATGGATCGCGACACCGTGGATTTCGTTCCGAATTATGATGAGCGCATGACGGAGCCGAAGGTTTTCCCGGCGGCGTTTCCGAATCTGCTCGTCAACGGCGGCACAGGCATCGCGGTCGGCATGGCCACGAACATGGCGCCGCATAATCTTGGCGAAGTCATTGACGGCATCTGCGCGCAGATTGATAACGTGGAGATCACGATTCCCGAGCTGATGAAATTCATCAAAGGCCCGGACTTTCCGACGGGCGGATTTCTCTGCGGCGTCGAGGGAATTAAAAATTATTTCACGACTGGCAAGGGCAGCCTCAAAATTCGCGGGCGCATCGGCGTGGAAGAAATGAAGGGCAATCGCGAGCAGTTGGTCATCACGGAAATCCCTTTCAACGTCAACCGCGCCAATCTCGAAGAACAGATTGCTGCGCTGGTGAATGAGAAGATCATCACGGAAATTTCCGCGATGCGGAATGAGTCGGACGAACATTGCCGCATCGTCATTGAACTCAAGCGCGAGGCGACGCCGAAGGTGGTCATCGCGAAATTGTTCGAGCACACGCAGCTTGAAACTTCATTCAGCGTCAACGCGCTCGCGATTGATCATGGCCGCCCGAAGACGCTCAATCTCAAACAGATTATTCAATGCTACATCGAGCATCGTCGCGAAGTCATTCTGCGCCGCACGAAGTTTGAATTGCGGAAGGCCGAGGAGCGCGCGGAATTGCTCGAAGGCTATCTCATTGCGCTCTCGAACCTCGACGAGTTTATTCACATCATTCGTTCCAGCAAAACGCGGGACGAGGCGCGGGTGAAACTGCTGGCGTTCGAGTGGTCGCGGGCGCAGGTCGAGACTTGGGGAATTTTAATTCGCAGCGAGGCGCGTTTGGACGCGGGGCGTTACGCGCTGACGGAACGGCAAGTGGACGCGATTTTGGAACTGCGCCTCTATCAATTGACCGGTTTGGAAATTGACAAGATTGATAAGGAATACAAAGCCTTGATCGAAATCATCAAAGATTTGCTCGACATCCTCGCGAAGGAATCGCGCGTGATGACGATCATCAAAACCGAGTTGCTGGCCATCAAAGAAAAACACGCCACGCCGCGCAAAACGGAAATCGTTCCCGACGAAGGCGAGATTGCGATTGAAGATTTGATCGCGAACGAAGGCGTCATCATAACGCTCACGCACAACGGACTTTTGAAGCGCACGAACGTCAGCCAATATCGCGCGCAGCGGCGCGGCGGCAAAGGCGTCATCGGCATGACGACGAAGGAAGGCGAGACCGAGGCCGATAATGATTTCGTCGAGCATCTGTTCACGGCGAGCACGCATGACTATCTGATGTTCTTCACGAACACTGGCCGCGTGTATGTCGAGCGCGTTCACGAAATTCCCGACATGGGCCGCGCCGCGAAAGGCAAGAGCATCGCGAATCTTTTGGAGCTGAAGGCCGATGAAAAAATCGCGGCGCTCATCCGCATCCAGTCCAAGCTGGACGCCGACAAAAAAGACGTAACGTGGAATCAGTCGGGCGAATTATTTTTCGCCACGCGGCAAGGAACCGTGAAGAAAACGTCGCTGAACGAATTTTCCAACGTCCGCAAAGGCGGCATCATCGCCATCGGCATCGAGCCGGGCGACACATTGATTGACGTAAAACTGACGCGCGGCAGCACCGGCGAAGGCGACACCGGCGACGATGTCGTGCTCATCACGAAAGAAGGCATGAGCATCCGCTTCAACGAAACGGACGTTCGCTCCATGGGTCGCGCGGCGGGCGGCGTTCGCGGCATCAGCCTCGAACCGACCGATGCGTTGATCGCGGCGGCGATTGTGGTTTCGGATTCGGCATTGCTCGTAGCGGGCGAGAACGGAATTGGCAAACGCACCGCGTTCGACGAATACCGCGTCCAGTCGCGCGGCGGCAAAGGTATCATCACGATGAAGACCGGCGACAAAACCGGCGGCGTGGTCGGCGCGCTCACCGTCAAGGACAGCGACGAGATCATGCTCATCACGGTCGGTGGTCAGATGGTTCGCATCGGCGTCGGTGGCATCCGCGAAGCCGGCCGCAACACGATGGGCGTGAAACTCGTCAACCTCGATGCGGGTGACAAGCTGCAAGCCATCGCGCAAGTCGTCAGCGAAGAAGGCGCGGAAGTCGCCGTTGTTGCGGAAGAGCCGACAAAATAATTGCCAAAAAATCTAAAAGTATATTTTTCCCGCTCAATCATGAAAAAACACATCGCCTCGTTTGTAGCCGTGGCCGGCATTTTGACGGCCTCCGCTGACATCTCCAACCCCGGCCCGACTGGCACGGTCGTTCCAAAAAAAAAGTATCCGTGGGAAAGCAGCGTTGCGGCCCGCTTGACGGTAACGTCTGGCAACAGCGACACCGTGCTGGGCGACATCATCTTTGGCACCGTGCGCAAGACGCCGGTGAATGAATTCATGTTTGGCGCCGAAGCCGCCTACGGCAAGGCGAACGCGGTCAAGAACATTGAATCCTATCATGCGTTCGGCCAGTGGAACCACCTGTTCAACGAACGCCTTTACAGCTATGTGCGCGGTGATTTTCTGCGCGACACCGTGGCTGATCTGCGTTACCGCGTCACGTTGAGCGCGGGTGCCGGTTATTATTTCATCAAGCAGACGAACACGACATTCTCCGCTGAAGTCGGTCCCGGCGTGGTCTTCCGCGATCTCGGCGGCAATCACGAATCCTACGCCACGCTGCGGGTTGCGGAAAATTTTGAACACAAGTTCTCGCCCGGCACGCGCGTCTGGGAGATGGCGGAAATCCTGCCGCAGGTTGACCGCTTCCAAAATTATATCTTCAACCTGGAAGTCGGCG
>JAYVQV010000415.1:0-5294 GCA_043776855.1 Limisphaerales bacterium
TGTCGCCGAGCAACGGGAAGCAATTCCCAGCCCGCTTGGACGAGATGATGCCAATTTTCACGACTGATTTCTCTCAACCAAAAAAATTTAACCAATAAAAAATTAACCAAATAAAAAATATGAAACTGAACAAGATGATTTTTCCGCTGATGCTTGCGCTCGCCGCAACCGTCGCCACCTCCGGCTGCAAAAAAGGCCCGATCAAGGTGACGAATATTCGCAATCCTAACGGCTACCAAGTTGGCGGTGGTGAAAACCAGATTCCCACGCTGCCGCCGGGCAATCAATTTCCGGTTGAGCCTCTGCCGATTGCAAATCCTATCCCGCCAACCGGGCCAATTCCTTATGCCGACAAGGTCGGCTGGAGAGTTGAGGACATGATCCAAGACCGGTCAGCTCTGGCCGACCAGACGGTTCACTTCGCCTTCGACAGCGCAGCAGTTTTGTCCAAGGAAGAAAACAAGCTGGTCATCGTTGCTGAAAAATTGAAATCCGACGCGAGCGCCAAGCTGCTCATCGAAGGTCATTGCGACGAACGCGGCACGGAAGAATACAATCGCTCGCTCGGCGAACGCCGCGCCCTCGCGCTCCGCGAAGCGCTGTCCCGCGCTGGCATTGATCCGGAACGCATCCGCACCATCAGCTACGGCAAAGACAAGCCCGCTGACTCTGCCCATGACGAAGCCGCCTGGAATAAAAACCGCCGTGGCGAATTCATCCTCTGCCACCCGAAAGTCGGCGCATAATTTCCCATCAGGAAAAACTTCCAAGGCCGCGAGCAATCGCGGCCTTTTTTTTATTTTGGTGGAGCCCGGACGGCTCGTCCGCCAGTTCTTTGGCTTCGCTGCGAATTCAAGCGAGCAACTTGCGGACGAGCCGTCCGCGCTCCGCTCCGCCAGTTTTGCGACTTTACTATTCAGCCAAGCGGGCGTAGGCTCGTGGCAAGTTCAATAATTTTATGAATACTATTTTTGCATGGGCTCCCGGCGGCGGTCAGATCATTTTGATCCTGGTCATTGTCCTGATCATGTTCGGCGCGAAAAAGATTCCCGAACTCGCGAAGGGCCTCGGCAAGGGCATCAATGAATTCAAGAAAGCCACGCGCGAAGTGACGGACGAAATCCAGAACGCCGACACGACCACGACCACCACGCCGGCCGCGCCCAAGACGCCGCCCGCGAACACCACCGCCCAGTCCGGCCCGCCGGAAACGAAAGTTGTCTGACCGCTGATTTTTTCAGCCGCAGTTTTTCATGGCCGATTTTTCTTCAGAGCCGCCGGATGACGACGGCGGCGGTCCCGTAAAATCTTTTCTGGAGCACCTTGAGGATTTTCGCTGGCTGCTCGTCAAGATCAGCGTCTCGCTTGGCCTGGCCATGCTCGTCTGCCTGTGCGGGGCGAACTACGTCATGGCCGTCCTCAAATGGCCGTTGCAACGCGCCACGGTCAGCTTTCCCGGAACCAACCAAGTCGTCACCGTCAGCTTCGGCGCGAACCAGCTCGGTCATTACACCCTTTCACCAGAGCAGGAAAAAACTCTGAACCTCGGCACGAACCGCTTCGTCGCCGTCCAAGTCGAGCCGCTCACGGTCGGCACGAACCAAGTGCTCGGCTGGCACATTGACACCAACGCCGGCGTGGCGGACGCGGCGAAAACGATGCAGGTGGAGCTGATCAACCTCGGCCCAGCCGGCGGTTTCATCGTGGCGGTGCAGGTGGCGTTTTACGGCGGGCTGGTTTTGTCCGCGCCGCTGCTGATTTATTTCATCGCGTCATTTATTTTTCCGGCGCTGCGGATGCACGAGCAGAAATATGTTTTGCGCGGGCTGTTCATCGGTCTGGGGCTTTTCTTCGCGGGCGTGGCGTTCTGTTATTTCGCGCTGATGCCCGTGGCGCTGTCCGCCTCGCAGAAATATTCCAACTGGTTGGGGTTGGGTGCATCGCAATGGCGTGCGGAGGAATACATCAGCTTCGTCTGCAAATTCATGCTCGGCATGGGGCTGGGTTTCGAGATGCCCGTCCTGATTCTGACGCTGGTGAAGATTGGTGTGTTGAGTTATTCCACGCTGGCCAAGGCGCGGCGCTACATGGTCGTCATCAACATGGTGCTGGGCGCGGTGCTGACCACGCCGGAAATCCTGACGCAAATCCTGATGTTCATCCCGCTGCAATTTCTCTACGAAGTCAGCGTGTGGATCGCGTGGTATTGGGACCAGCCGGACAAGGCCAAGGCGCGGCGGAAAGTTCTGCTCGCGCTGCTGTTGCTGGCGGCGGCGGCGGAATTGATCTGGGCGGGCTGGGTTTATGGCTGGCCGAAATTGCAGCCGTATTTGCACGGGAACTAAAACACGCTTTACAAGCCGGGGAATCGCGCTAGATTCAACCCACCAATCCTAAAACCGTATGCGCAAAATAATTTTCTCCCTCGTCGTAGTCGCTGCCGCCCTCGCTGTCACCGGCTGCGGCCCGGAACGCAAGCTCGGCCGCGGCATGAGCAACACCTTTGAAATCGTCCGCATGGGCGAAATGCGCCGCTCCATCGAACTCAACGCCGTGCTGGATTCGCCCGATGTCGGCTACACCTACGGCGGCTACAGCGGCTTTCACAAATCCCTCACGCGCTTTGGCGTGGGTGTCTATGAAGTGCTGACCTTTCCCCTGCCGCCGTATCATCCGGTGCTGACGAGCTACATCCCGGCCAAGCCGTCCTTCCCGGAAAGCTACAAGCCCGGTTTGATTTCCGACCCGCTCTTCGACACCGACACCTACACCGGCTTCAGCGGCGGCGACATCGCGCCGTTCATCCCCGGCAGCCGTTTCAAAGTGTTCGACAACTGAACGAAAAACTTTCCACGACGCGCCCGCAGAAATGCGGGCGCGTTTTTTATTTTCAAAATGGAATTGCGCTGCAAGAATTCCGCGCATGAAAACCATCACCGTCGTCGCCACGTTCCAAGCCAAGCCCGGTCAGGAAGCGGAATTGCAGAAAGCGCTCATCAGCCTCGTTGCCATCACGCGGCAAGAGGTGGGCTGCATCAACTACGATTTGCACGTCTCACCGGAAGATTCAGGAAAATTTCTCTTCCACGAAAACTGGACGAGCAAAGCTGCTTTGGATTTACATCTGCAAGCGCCACACATCCAAGTGGTGCTGCCGCGCATGGACGAACTGGCGGTGGGTATGCCGGAAATAAAAATCTGGGAGAAAATCGCCTGACGGCGCGCGGCGTTCACGCCGCTTCAGCTTCCGAACTAAACCGAACCCATGCCGTCGGAAAAAACCGGACAAACGCAGAGAGCCGCAGAGTTTTTTAGAAGCAAGATTAACCCACTGACTTGTGCCTGAAATCATCCGCTGGTTTTCTCTGCGAACCTCGGCGTTCTCTGCGCCTCCGCGTTTTTTAGATTATTTTCAACTGAATGGATTCGGCTAAAATCCGCGCTGGAAAAATTTCAAACCCTCCGATTGAAGTGAATTGAAGCGGCGTGAACGCCGCGCTCCGCCGGTCATCCGATGATTTCCGCGACCAGGGCGGCGGGCTTCACGCGCTTGGTGGAAATTTCAAACGCCGCCTTCAGTCGCGTCACGGCAACCTTGGCTGACGCTGAATCCGCTGCGTGAACGCGGCACAACGCGCCGGATTTTTCCACGCGCTCGCCGGGCTTCGCGATGCCATCCACGCCGACATCGTAGTTGATGGCGGATTCCTTCGTGAGCCGCCCGCCGCCGATATCGCGGATGACTTCGCCGATGATGCGGGCGTCGCCCTTGGAAACGTAACCGGATTTATCGGACTTCACTTCAACGACAACTTTCGCCGTGGAATCCAGCGCGAGCTTGCGGTTAAAAGCTTTCAAGTCCGCGCCTTGGGCGACGATCATTTCATCCCACTTCGCGCGCGGCGCGCCAGAGTTCAGGCAATCTTCCGCCAGCTTGCGGGCAGCGGTTAGTGATTTGGATTTCTTGGTCTGCACCAGCAAATGCGCGGCGCAGTCGAGAACGAGCGAGCGTAAATCATCTGACGTAGCAGCCGACGTGAGGAGGCTCATTTTAATTTCCACTTTCCACTTTCCGCTTTCCGCATTTTTAGTTTGAGCCTCCTCACGTCGGCTGCTATGCGGTTCAAGGCACGCCACGCTCTCTTTCACTTCCAGCCAGTTACCAGCCGCGCGGCCCAGCGGCGTGTTCATGTCCGTCAAAATCGCGCGTGTGTTCGTGCCGCATTGGTTGCCGAGCGCGACCATGGCTTGTGCCAGCTTGCGCGCGTCCGCTTTGGTTTGCATGAAGGCGGCGCAGCCGAACTTCACGTCGAGGATAAGTGCGTCCAGACTTTCCGCCAATTTTTTGGAAAGAATGGAAGCAGTAATGAGTTGAATGCTCGGCACAGTCCCGCTCGCATCGCGTAGGGCGTAAATTTTTTTATCGGCGGGAACCATCGTGTCCGTCTGGCCGCAGATGACGCAGCCGACTTTTTGAACCTGCTTGATGATTTGTGCGGCGGGCAAAAGTGTTTTGAAACCGGGAATGGAATCCAGCTTGTCGAGCGTGCCGCCGGTGATGCCGAGGCCGCGACCGGAAATCATCGGCACGCGAAAGCCGAGGCACGCGAGCAGCGGCGCGAGCGGAAGCGAAACCTTGTCGCCGATGCCACCGGTGGAATGTTTGTCCACGAGCGGACGTTTGTCTTTTGGGAACTTCAGCACGTCGCCGGAATCGCGCATGGCCAGCGTGAGCGCGGTGGTTTCAGCGGTGTCGAGTCCGCGAAAATAAATAGCCATGAGCAGCGCGGCCATCTGGTAGTCGGGAATTTTTCCGACGGTGAATTCGCGGACAAAGGCTTGGATTTGATCGGGAGCGAGTTTCTGTCCGGCGCGTTTTGTCTCAATGAGGGAGAGGAAGTTCACGCTGTGAGCTTGTTACCCATCTGGGCTGGTTATTTTATCACTCCATTGATGATTCCACCAGTTTCATCCAGGCTGGAGCTTGCAACGAAGCACCACATTCGCAACAAACATAGTGATCCACGATGGCATCAACCAAATGGAGGTAGTTCAGTTTGCCGTCAACGAGGTGAGTTTCGACTGCCATCAGTTCGAAAAATCGTTGGGTATTGCCACAGTCGGAACAAACCAACCCTTTGGCGATTGATTTTTTTTGGGAGGCAGAGCGTGTTTTCATGTGATCCACGGGTCAAAAATCATCGGGCAATCGGTTTGCGCTTGGGAACCGATGGTTTTCGTTTTGTATATTGTGGCTTTTCAAACAGCATTGGCTGACTGGCTGTCTTCCTGGA
>JAYVQV010000416.1:0-20527 GCA_043776855.1 Limisphaerales bacterium
TTCGAGGCGCAGTATCTAAAAATTTACGATGTGACGCCGCCGCCCGCGCTCGCGTCCGCGCCGCAAATTTTTGGAACGACGAACAATTATGTTTTCGCCAACAGCGTCACGTTCGCTTGGCCGGGCGTGACGGATTCTGAAGGCGGAATTTCCGGCTACCATGTTTCCATCGGCACGACGCCCGGCGGCTCGAATGTTTTCAGCGGCATCATCGCCGGAACTTCCGTGAGCGTGACGAACAGTTTTGGCGCGCGGCTCTACGCGACCGTCACGGCGGTCAACAACGCAGGCAGCGAAAGTTCCGCGAGCAGCAGCGCGGGAATTCTCCTGCTGAATCCCGCGTGGGTTCCGGTCGCGAGCATGGCGTCGCCGACCTCGCTGAACTGGTCGAGCGTTTCCGGCCTGACGTATCGCGTGCTGTCCACGACGAATCTGGCGCAGTCGTTCACACCGTTCGGCGGCATGGTCACCTCCACCGCGCCGATCTTCAGCTTCACCAACAGCCCAACGAACGCGGCGCGGTATTTCAAAATTCAACTGGTTCCCTGATGGCTGATGCGTGCGGTTTCTTTTGGGTGCAGCTTGACCCGGTTGTGCTTCGCGTTGGATTCCACCCCCTCTCCTCCTCGGAGGAGGAGAGGGCCGGGGAGAGGAGGCCAATGGTTTGCCAAATTAAAATCCCCTCTCCCCAGCCCTCTCCCCGCTCGTGCCTCGCGGGGCGAGGGAGCCGGACAGCAACAGTGTCAAGCTGCACCCGTTTCTTTTCTGACGGATAACTTTCGCTGTCTTTCGTTCGGCGGATTTTGAACACTGGCGCCCGCCCCGTGTCTGTGGTTGCAAGCCTGCTTGCATTGGGGTTTTACGCCGCTTATGAAAACACCTGTTTCAAAATCCGTGCTGGTCATCGTTGTGCTTGGCCTCGCGCTCTCCGCCTTCGTCGTCTGGTTCGGCCTACATTCCCGCAAACCAACGGCAACGGAAACCGCGCCGGTCGTCGCGCAAAAATCAGACGCGCCCGCCGTGCCGAAATTTTTATCTGCGCCCGCCACCAAAAAACTTCCTACCGCACCCGCCGCCGTGGCCACCGATAACTCCCTGCCGCCGGTGATTCCCATTTCGCTGGTCAAGCTGTTGAGTGCGGACGCAGCCTACACCGGCTCGGCGATGAGTTCGCTGCCGAGTGGCACACAGAAATTCGGTGGCGTAGAATTTTGGTTGCAGGGCATCATCCGGTTGCAAGGCACGGGCACGCGAGATTTTGAGTCGTCGCATTTTCGCACGAATGTGGTCGTGCCGCTGGACGAGACCAACGAAGTGAACGGACAACTGGTCGTGAACGAGCGCGGCAAAAATATTTCTGCCGCCTACCTCGTCGGCGGTTCGTTGTATTCATCGGACAAGTCGCACGAAAAAATTGCCGACGTGATCTGGCATTACGACGACGACACGCGCTCCAGTCCGCTGGAGGCCAATCTCCATCTGCGCGACTGGGTGCGCCAGACCTACGAGGAACCCGCGCGTCTGCCGAATCCGCTCACGAAGGTCGCGTGGCACGGGCCGCATCCCTCGCGCAAAGACGTGACGCTGCGGCTTTACCGCGTGGGCTTTGTGAATCCGCATCCAGAAAAAATTGTCCGCTCGTTGGAATTTGTCAGCGCGATGAAACGGCCTTCGCTTTTCATTGCCGCCCTCACGCTCGATCCGCTGTTGCCCGGCGCGAGGCCAGACAATCTGACTTCCGATGAATTTGCCGACCCCGAACTCGGCGGCTTGCTTCAATTGTTTGTGCAGGACACGGACGGTCATGCGGTTGCCGGCGCCGATGTGCGCTCCGGTTTCAACGCCTGGAATAAAGGTTCGCCCGCGCGCCACACCATCACGGACGCCTCGGGCCTGGCGTCCGTTCACTTCGATCCCGGCGCGGACACGTTGGAAGTGAACGCCGAGGCGGAGGGTTTTAGCGGGCGCATGATGTTGTGGAATATGAAAGACGGCGACACAGTTCCGGCGAACTACACGTTGAAACTGACATCGGAAATGAAGTTTGGCGGCCTCGTGGTGAATCAGGAAAATGTGCCGGTCGCCGGCGCGAGCGTGACCGTGTATCGCTTCTGGCGCGGGCCGGTGGAGAACGGCAAAGGTGAACAGTCTTCTTTTTCGCGTCAGGCGTTGACCACGGACGCCGAGGGACGCTGGCAGGCGAAAGGCGTTTCACCGAAGCTGCTGGATAATATCGGATTTTCCGTTTCGCACCCGGAATATGTTACGGCCAATCCGGTCAGCGGCGTCAATGGCACGGTGGAGCAGCAGTTGCGCGCGGGAACGCACAAAACTATTTTGCAACGCGGCGCGATGGTGAAAGGTCGCGTGGTGGATGGCGCGGGCAGTGCCGTTCCCGCCGCCACGGTCTGGGCCGGGCAGAAATATTCCCGCGAGCGCCAGCAGACGACGGCGGACGCGGAAGGAAAATTTTCCTTCCGCAATTTGCCTGATGGTGAGCAGCCGTTCACCGCGATGGGCAAAGGCTTTGCCCCCGCCGTGAAAATGGCGACGGTGGCGTCGGGCATGGCGGAAATCGTCATCCGCGTTTCACCCGGCAAAGTTTTGAAAGGCCATGTGCAGGATGAGTCCGCCCAGCCGGTCGCCAGCGCGCGGGTCGGTCTGGAGAACAACGGCAGGGACGGCATCGAAAACACCGTGGACTTCACCGCCACCACCGACGCCAACGGGGATTTTTCCTGGGACAGCGCGCCGGACGAGGAGTTGACGTTTTACGCCGGCCACGAAGGCTTCGAGCAGAAAAGCGACATCAAGCTCAAGCCCGGCGCGGAAAACATCATCACGCTCCGCCGTAGCCGCACGTTGACCGGCGTGGTGCTGGATGCGGCCACGGGCAGTGCCGTGACCAACTTCACCGTCCGCACCGGCACGACCAGCGAGGGCAACCCCGACCAGGTCTATGGCGCGATCCGCGATAAAAATTTCAGCGCGCCAGACGGGCGTTTCACGATGACGTTGAGCGAGGAAGCAGACAACGCCGTGCTGGTCACCGCCGGCGGCTACGAAAGCAAGGTGGAAAAATTTGCGCCCGGCGATAGCGGTGGTGTGCAAGTGACCGTGCGACTCAAAGCCGCGACGTTGCTGGAAGGTGTGGTGCTATCGCCCGATGGCACGCCCGCGCCGGGCGTGACCGTGGCCGCCGCCGCCGAAAATGGCCGCGGCGGATACATTCAAATGACCGGCGGGCGACTGCGTTCCTACGACTCGCCCACCAAAGTCGCCACCACGGACGAGCAGGGACATTTCAAGCTGGCCTCCGCGCCGGACAAGGGGCTGGTCGTGGCGGCGGGTGAGGCGGGCTTCGCGCGCGTTCCCGTCGAACAGTTGAAAGGCAACAACACCATCCGGCTGGAGGCGTGGGGCCGCATCGAAGGCACGTTGAAAATCGGCGGCGAGCCGGGCGTGGGGAAAGATTTGATTTTCACCTTGCAGCTTGCCGGCATCGGCACGGATTTCAACGCTTACAAGTCCACCACCGACGCGCAGGGGAAATTCACCATCGAAAAAGTTCCGCCGGGCGAAGGCGCCATCGCGCGGCTCATCAAGACCTCGGCCAACTCCTCATCCTACAGCGACAATACGACGGTGCAGATCAAGGCGGGTGAGACGACCAAAGTTTCGCTCGGTGACAACGGCGCGGTCATCGCCGGGCGCTACCGCTACACGTTCCAGCCCACAAACGAACCGCCGCTCAACATCGAGGCGCGGTTGAGCAGCCAGATGCCGATGCCGACGATGCCGAAATTTAATTCGTCGGCGGAGGCGCAGGCGTTCTTCAACACGCCGGAGTGGAAGGCGGTGGCGAAGCAGCGGAAAAATTACACGTTGGAACTTCTCCCCAACGGCGGGTTCACCGCCGACAACGTGGCGCCGGGAAATTATTCCCTGAACTTCACCGTGCGTCCCGGCGGCAACAATCCGTGGAGCAAGCCGCCCATCGCGGTGGGCCACACCGAAGTGACCGTGCCGGATTCCTTCAACCCCGCCCAGCCGATTGACGCAGGCGAGGTGCTGCTGGAGCCGCCGCAAAACCAGCAGCCCTAGCCGGGCGGCATCGGGTGGCGTCAGGCATCCTGCCTGACGTAGAGGGCGGCTTCCAGCCGCCCGGACAAAACGGTGGGCTTGCGGAGACGCCTGAAGTTTTTCCACGCGCCCGGTTTTGCGTGAGTTTTTTTCCGCCGGGCTGCCCGTCCTCCGTAGCGGAATACTGCGGAGGGTGGAGAAGCCCGGCTCTACGGCAGGCAAGATGCCCGCCGCTACCACGCCGCCCGCCACCACGCTTTCACTTTCACTTCCACTTTCACTTCGGAGTTCGGAATAAAATAAACCGGAGCGGAGCCACGGTTGTTTCGCCAAGCTGGTCACAGTTTTTTCAATTCGTCGCCGGCCAGTTGGATCAGCGGGCGGATGGTGGGCGCGCTGAATTCCAATTTGCAGCCCGCCGCTGAAAATAATTCCGGCAGCGGCCGCGAGCCGCCGAGCGCGAGGGCGGTTTTGTAATCGGCCAGTGCCTTCACTTTGTCGCGCCGCGAGTTCGCCCAAACCTGCAATGCGCCCAGCTGCGCGATGCCGTATTCGACGTAGTAAAACGGGTAGAGAAAAATGTGAAGCTGTCTTTGCCAAGAATAGGCGCGTGCGGCCTCGCACCCGGAATAATCCACGGCGCCGCCGAAGCGGTCCATGAGTTGCAGATACGCCGTCTTGCGTTCGGCGCGCGTGTGGCCGGGATGCGTGTAAATCCAATGTTGGAAACCGTCCACCACCGCCATCCACGGGAAGAAACCGATGATGCCTTCGAGATGCGTCTTGCGCGCACGGTTCGCCTCGGCGGAAGCTAGTGGCACAGGCATCTTGCCTGTGTGTTCGTGCTTTTTGTTTTCATCACACAGGCTAGAAGCCTGTGCCACTACGGCCGGATAAAATTCTTCCAAAAATTCATTCCCCAAAAGCTCCATCGCCATGGAAGCAACTTCGCAGAATTCAATCGGTGCATTGCGATACGAATACAAATCTTCGCCACGCGTCGCCTGCGCGTGGAACGCGTGGCCCGCCTCGTGCAAAATAGTTTCCACGTCGCGCTGCACACCGACGGCGTTCATGAAGATAAACGGCACGCGCGCCTCGGACAGCGTGGACTGGTAGCCGCCGGGCGCCTTGCCTTTGCGATTGTCGAGGTCGAGCAGTTTCAAATCCTGCATCTCCCGAAAATTCGCCGCGAGTTCGCCGTCGAGGTGGTTGAAAATTTTCTGCGTGCGCGAAACCATTTCACCGACATCCGCAAACGGTTTCAACGGCGCGCGGTTCTGCGGGTCCACGGCCAAGTCCCACGGACGAAGCGAATTTAATTTCAACTGCCGCTGACGGTCGGCGTGGATTTCGCGGACGGCGGGCATGATTTCACTTTCAATCGCGTCGTGAAATTTCACGCAGTCCGCCGGCGAGTAATCAAAGCGGCCTTTCTGGCGAAAGATGAATTCGAGGTAATTCTCAAAGCCCGCGTTCTGCGCGATCTGATGACGCAGCTTGATCAACTCGTCCATGATTTCTTCGCACTTGTCCACGTCCTGCAAGCGCCGCTGGGCAACGGTTTCCCACGCTTGCTGTCGCAAGGCGCGATCCGGCTCTTCGAGATAGCGCCCCATCTGCACCAGCGTTTTTTCCTCGCCGCGAAACGTCACCGTCTGCGCGCCGATGAGTTTTTGATACTGCTGGCCGAGCTTGGCCTCCTCGGTTTCCAGCGCCACGTTTTCCGGGCGGAACAGTTCGACGTGATTCACCACATCGCGGTCAAACACTTCGTAGCGGAGCGCCGAGCACCCGCTCGGCGCGTTGGTGGCATTGTCGGCGGAACGAGCCGAGCAGGTGCTCGGCGCTCCAACCTTGAGCAGTTCCGCGCGGCACGGATGCGCGACGTAAATTTTCTCCAGCGCAAACTGGCGCGGTTTGAGTTGCGGCTCCACATGCTCGACGAAATGCAGATACGCCTGCTCCGCGTCCGCGTTGTCCGTGTGGCAGGTCATCGCGATGTTGCGGCGACTCGATTCCTCGTCAATCGCGGCGGAAAGCTCGCTCCAATCCAACAGCCAGCCTTCGAGCGCGGCGGCGGACTGCGCTTGCGCGGCGCGCACTTCCAACTGGTCAAACAGCGGCGCAATCTGCGGCCAGTCGCCGAGGTCAATCGCTGGCGGGACGAACGAACGCGGTTTCGCAGCGGCTAATTTTCCAAACGGCAATAAATTCATGCCGTCAGGGTAGTGGAAATTTTTTAACCACGAAATACACAAAACACACGAAAGGATTTCCGCGAGTGGTGGCGGCTCGGCATCGCGCCGCCGGATGGTTTGAAATGCGACTCTCTGCCGGGCAGCCGCTATAAATTGTTCACCACGCCCATGAACAAAATCATTTCACTGCGCGCATCCACGATGGCGAACAGGAACGGTCGGTTCACGATCATTTCAAAAGGCTTGGGTGGCAGCGGATGAAGACTCCCAGAATTTAATTGCATCATCGTTACTGCCGCTGCTTCTGTTCCTTCCTCGCCGACTTCCACAAAGGTTTTTTGCCGCACTGCTGAAATGTGATGCGGGTCTTTGAACATTCCTGAAAAATCCGCGTCAGGCTTTGACTTCAAATTATTGAACGCCGTTTTCATGCCCAGTTTTTGCAACGGCGGCACGAGGTCAAACGTATTTTCCAATTTGAACTTCGGCAGCACCACTAGGCCATCGTGGTCTTTGAATCCCGGCATCGTCAAGCGCCGCCACTTGTCGCCGTTCATGATTTGCAGCAGCTTTGCCGGGCTGGAATCCGGGTCCGGCAGGAACACATACATCGCCAGATTGCCGCCCATGTAGGGCAGTCGCACGGCTTGATAACCGGAGCCTTTGCGGTAGCTGAAGCTCTTGGACATCTCCATCATCGGAAGATTTTTCGCCGCGCCGGTGGCTGGATGGAACGGACGCTCCTTCGTCAGATTTTTTTCAAATGGGTCGAGCCACTTGCCCTTAAAATAAATCGCGTTCGCTAAAATCAAATCGGTATAGATGGGATCAATCATGCCGTTTGCGATGCCGGTGATGCGCCCGTGTGTCTGGTCGCTGGCCCATTGGTTGATTTCCGCTTCCGCCGCCGGTGCGTTGGCAAAGTCCAGCGGCTTGATGGTGGCCGAGAAGTTTTTTTGGTTCGCTGCCAGAAATTCCGGTTTGATCTGTGCGCTCTGCCGATACCACAACGCATTCGCCGTGGTGAGGATGACGTTGGTGTCCGGTGAGTTCAGCAAATCTCCGGTGGCCTTGCTTGCGGTGTTCAACGCAGCAGTCGAAAGGCCTGCGGTTTCCAAAACTTTCTGCATCTCCGCCTTCGTCTGTCCGCCCGCGCCATTCGCCGCCATCTGCAACGCCGTTGCGGCCGAGTAGGGCGAGACGAAAAGGTTGCCGGATTTATTTTGCGCGTCCAATTCCTTGAGCAACTTGAAGGCGAAAGCGTTATTTGCCGCCGCGAGTTTGGAATTATCCGCCTCACTGGCCGGGCAAATCGGCGACATAATCAAAGCGAGCAGGGCGAACGGCGTAAATTTTTTTAAGTTCATGGTTGGAGCGCGATTTTGGCGACCAGGTTAGTTCACTCCTTTGCCGGGCATTTCTCAAGCCGGCAATTTCTTCTTGCAACGCCCCCGCAAGAGAGTTCTGCTTTCTCCACCATGCCCAAGCGCGTTTGTCAGCACTGCGGAATTCCGTTTGAAATTTCTGATTCCCAGATCGGCGAGGATTTGCCCTGCCCCAGTTGCGGCAAAAGTATTCTGCAACCGCGCTTCGTCCGCGCGCCGAATGAAAAGATGAAGCTCACGGTCACGCCGCCGCCGGATGAAATTTATTCCGCCGCCAAACTCGCCGGCATCGCGCAACAGATTATCGCGAACGTCCAGCGCGTCATCGTCGGCAAGCCGGAGCAGGTGACGCTCGCGGTGGCGACGCTGTTCGCCGAGGGGCATCTGTTGCTGGAGGACGTTCCCGGCGTGGCGAAGACGATGTTGTCACGCGCCGTGGCGCAGAGCGCGGGTTGTTCGTTCCGGCGCATCCAATGCACGCCGGATTTGAAACCGGAACAAGTCGTCGGCGATTTTTATCAAGACCCGACCACGGGAAAAAGAGACTTTCGCTTCGGCCCGATTTTTTCACAGATGGTGCTGGTGGATGAAATCAACCGCGCCAGTCCGCAGACGCAATCGGCTTTGCTGGAGGCGATGGGCGAAGGCTCGGTGACGATGGATCGCGTCTCCTACCGGCTCGAAAAACCATTCATGGTCATGGCCACGCAAAATCCCATCGAGCAGGAAGGCACGTTCCGGCTGCCGGAGGCGCAGATGGATCGCTTCCTCATCCGTTTGAGCCTGGGCTATCCCGACGCGGCGCAGGAAAAAGAAATGTGCGTCCGCGCGCAGCAGCAGCATCCGATTGATGTTCTAAAAGCCGTCACGACCGGCGATGAAATCATCAAGTGTCAGCGTGGCGTGCGGGAAATTTCCGTCGGCGCAGACGTGATGGATTATCTCGTGGCGCTGACGCGGGCGACGCGGGCGCATCCGGCGCTGCTGCTCGGCGCGAGTCCGCGCGGCTCGCTGGGATTGTTTCACGCGGCGCAGGCGCTCGCGGCGATTCGCGGGGAAAATTCCGTGACGATTGAGCACATCAAAACTTTTGCCGTGCCAGTGCTGGCGCATCGTCTGCTCGTGCGGCGCGAGGCGTTGAAGGATTTTCCTGACGGCGCGGCGGTTATCCGCGAGGTGCTGGCGCGCAAACTGTAGCGTGCTGGCGGTCAGAATTTCCACATCACGTCGGCTCTGAAACGGAAGGCCGCGCTGGTCTGGCATCAGGGTGATCGTTGCCGGGGCTATTTTGTGGGCGCTTCGCAGCGGTGGAAAAAAACTTCTCAAAGCCGCCCTGGCATCAAGCTCCGGCCAGGCAGGCAACGCAGCCGAAAGACACTTTTCAGCCAAGTGAAATATTCTCTTGTCACCTAATCGTGACGTTGCCGAAACCTGACAGCCGCAATTCTCCCCCATCCTTGCCGCTTTGTTGAACGTGGAACGGCATTTGATCATTCAGGAACTGACCTTGCAGCCCTCCGGCGAATGGAAGCCCGAGGCACGCGGCTGGACAGTTCTGCGCATCGCGGATGGCGCGGGCTATTCGCTGCAAGGCTCGGCGGCGCGCGAGCTGAATGTCGGCGACATGGCGGTGGTTGACCCGGCGACCAATCTCATCGTGCGCGCCAGCCAGTTGGGCGTCCTGCGTCTGCAATTTTTCCTCGTGCTGCCGCAATACCTCAACGGCCTGCTCACCGTCACCGAATGACGCCAGCTCGAAGATGTCTCCCAGCAGACTTACGCCAAGCTCGTGCATTTTTCCGCCAGCGAACCGGCGGCGCAAAAATTTTCCCGCCTCGCCTCGCAGCCCCAGCGCGACTGCCTCGCCTCGCGCTCGGCCATGCTGCAACTGTGGGCTTCATCCATCAGCACCCTGTTGCCGCCCGTGAATTCCGCCACCGGCCAGCTCATCCAGTTGCGCGACCGTTTCCGCGAATTCATCGGCAAGATGTCCGAGGCCGAACTCGCCACGCGCTCGCTGCCGGAACTCGCCGGGCAGTTGCATTGCAGCGAACGGCATTTCAGCCGGCTCTTCCGCGAGGAGTTCCGCGTCACGTTGCGCGACCGGCAGACGGAACTGCGCCTGCAACGCGCCCGCCAGTTGCTCGCGGCCACGAACAACAAGATCATCAACGTCGCCCATGAAAGCGGCTACCGGCATCTCGGCCTGTTCAACGCCATGTTCAAGCGCCGCTTCGGCCTGACGCCTTCCGCCTGGCGGCAGGAGAGCCGGAGCGACACCACCACCGCCGTCTCCTGCCTGCTGCTCGCGCTCAAGCTCCAGTTTGCGGACATGACCGGGGAAATCCTTCCATTCGTCGCCGGTTCATAAACTGTCCGCCACGCCCATGAAAAACATTTTCCCGAATATGATTTTGAAAAATTTCTGCGCCGTCCTGCTGCGTCCGCCGGAGCGGCGTTTGCGGAATCCGGCTCCGCCGACACGCGCACCACGCTCGAAAAATGGGTGGAGACGCGCCAGCTCACCTCGAAAGCTCGCACCGACTGGCAGGCGGACAAGGAAACTTTGGAACAAACAGTCGCGTTGTTTGGTCGCGAACTGAAATCCGTGGAGGAGCAGTCGGGAAAAATTTCCACCAACAATGTGCAGGTGGAAAAAGAACGCGCCGAGGCCGAGGCCTTGAAAAAATCCGCGACGGAAAGCATCGAACGCGCACGCGAATTCGCGACGGGTGCGGAGGCGAAAATTTCCAAGCTCGTCCCGCAGTTGCCCGTGCCGTTGCAGGAAATTCTCCGCCCATTGCTCAACAAAATTCCCGCTGACGCGAGCACCACCAGGATGAGCGCGGCGGAACGGATGCAGGTTGTCGTCGGCGTTCTTGGTGAGCTGGACAAGTTCAACAACGCCGTCTCCCTCTTCAGCGAGAAACGAAAAAATTCCCAAGGCGAGGAGGTCGCGGTCGAGACGGTTTATGTCGGCCTTGGCGCGGCGTATTTCGTCAACGATGCGAATAATTTTTCCGGTGTCGGCACGCCGGGTGCAGCGGGCTGGGAGTGGACCACCAAGCCGGAGATCGCCGCATCGGTGCGCGATGTGATCCGCGTTTATCGCAACGAACATCCGGCCAATTTCGTCGCGCTGCCGGTGACGGTGCGGTGAGCGGCAAAAATTTAATTCAGAAATAAAACTTCATGAAGCGTTTGATCATTGTCGGTTTGGTCGCCTTGTCCTCGTTCTCAATGCGGGCGCAGGATGCGGATGCTCTGTCGGCGGGCGCGGCGGCAGATTTGCAAAAATCTCTGACGGAACTCTCGACCGCGCGGCAGCAGATTGAGGACGAGCGGCTGCCGCTGGCGCGGCAGGTCACGGAGTCCGAGCAAAAACTGATGGATCAAAAAGCCGCGCTGGCCAAGGCGCAACGGTTTCAGGAAAACCAGCTTGTCGAACTGAACGCGCTCAAGGCCGAGGCCAAGCGGCAGATGGAGGAGGTCAAATATATTGATTCGCTCCTGACGGAATACGCCCGCGCGTTTCATTCGCGTTTGAACTTTGTCGAGGAACCGCGCTACAAGGATTTGTTTGCCTCCGTGGAAAAAGCCGCCGCCACCGCCGACCTTTCGCCCGCCGAACAATTTTCCCAGCGCTCCGTTTTGCTGACCACCGCGTTTGGTCGCGCGGAAAAAGCCTTGGGCGGCGAACTGCTCGACGGTCAGGCGCTCGACAAACAAGGTCGCTTGCAACCGGGCAAGGTAGCGCTCATCGGTCCGGTCGCGACGTTCGCCAGCGCGAACGGCGACACAGCGGGATTGCTGCAACAGGAATTGAACAAGCCCGATCCCACGGTGCTTTCCGCTGATAAAAAGTATGACGCCGACAGCCGCGCGCTTGCCACCTCCGGCTCCGGCGTGCTCGTGCTAGACGCCACGCTCGGCACGGCTTTCAAACTCACGGCGCTCCAGGAAAGTTTGGTTGACCGCTTGAAGAAGGGCGGACTCATCATGGTTCCGTTGCTCGGCATCGGGCTGGCGACGCTGCTCGTGGCGCTGTTCAAGTGGTGGCAGTTCTCAAAAATCCGGCTCGCGACGGAAGGCGATTTGCAAAAAGTTTTGGGCCATTTGGAAAAGGGCGAACAGGCGCAGGCCCTGGCGCACGCGCGCGACATCCGCGGCTTCGCCGGCAACCTACTCGTCGCCGCCGTGGAGCACGCGGACGAGAAAAAAGAATACATCGAGGAAATCCTCTACGAAAAAATGCTCGACGCGCGCACGCGTCTCGAACGCGGCCTCGCCTTCCTTGCGCTTGCCGCGACGACCGGGCCGTTGATGGGTTTGCTCGGCACGGTCATGGGCATGATCGCGACGTTCGAGGTGATTTCCTCGGCGGGCAGCGGCGATCCGAAAATTTTGGCGGGCGGTATTTCCGAGGCGCTCATCTGCACGGCCACCGGCATGGCGGTGGCGATTCCTGCGCTGCTGCTGCACGCGTTCTTGAGCCGCAAGGCCAAGGGCATCATCGGCAGCATGGAGCAGACGAGCGTGGGCTTCATCAATGGCGTGCCGGAGACGGCGGAAAATCTTTTTCCGTTCAACAACCAGCCTGCCCGCGCCAGTCAGTAATCATTCAACCAAGGATAAATTTATGAAAGCTGCCCTCGAACAAATGTGGCACACCTGGAGCAACGGCGGCTGGGTCATGGCCGCGCTCGTGCTGGTCGCGATCATCGCTTACAGCACCGCCATCCATCTGCTGCTCGCGCTCTATCATCGCGGACTGCCGAAGATGACAGACGCCGTTTTGCGCAACTGGGTCGCGGAACCGACGCGTGCGCCGGAATCCATCCGCGAACTTATCCGCTACACGCAGGATGAAGTTCATTCGCTAAAGGGCATCGAAGGTCGTTTCCGCGAAGTCGAGGCGGCGAAGATTCCCGAAGTGAACCGCCGGCTTGCGTTCGTGAACGTGCTCGTCATTTCCGCGCCGCTGTTCGGGCTGCTCGGCACAGTGCTGGGAATGTTGCTCACGTTCAAAGCCATCGGCATCGGCGGCGGCTCCACGTCGGACATCATCGCGAAAGGCATCAGCGAAGCGCTCGTCGCCACGCAGACCGGCATGATGGTGGCGATCCCCGGCCTGATGATGGTTCACATCGCGAAACGCTGGCGCAGCGAATACGTTTCGTTTCTCGCGCGGCTGGAAGGCGTGACGCTCCGGCATTTCCGCCCGGAATTCCACGGCATGACGCGGATTTTTGTGCGCTCCAAAACCGGCGTGGTGAAAACTGCCGCCCCTGAAAATATTTCCCAACCTGTCACCGCATGAGATTTCGCCGCACCCTAGCCGAGCCGGATGAACCGATTGAGCTGAATTTAATTCCGCTCATTGACGTCATCATGTTCCTGCTGATTTTTTTCATCGCCACCACGAGCTTCGTCGAGGAGCCGGGCATTTCCGTGGACAAGCCGCAGGCCGCCAGCGCGCAGCAGTTGGAGAAGAACAGCATCCTCTTCGCCGTGACGCCCGATGGCAAAATCGCCTACGGCGGCAAGGAAATCGGCGTGGGCGGCGTGCGCCCGACGGTGAAGCGGCTCTGCGCGAAGGAGCCGTTGCCGGTCGTGATCCAGGCGGATGAAAGCGCGCGTTCCGGCCTCGTCGTGCGCGTGATTGACGAGGCGAAACTCGGCGGCGCGAAGGACGTGAGCCTCGCCACGGAAAAAAAATAACCGC
Organism: Limisphaerales bacterium; assembly: GCA_043776855.1. Taxonomy (GTDB): domain Bacteria; phylum Verrucomicrobiota; class Verrucomicrobiia; order Limisphaerales; family UBA11358; genus UBA11358. The sequence continues at coordinate 13,395 of JAYVQV010000416.1, forward strand.
ATCCACCCGCCGCGATGCGAAAAGTTTATCATCAGAAAAGTTCCGGCACCGGGCTGCATTTTGCCATCGGCATGGGCGCATCCATCGCCGCGCTGATCTTTTGCATCCTGCCGTTCTCGCACCAGCTCAACCGTCACGAACGCAAATTGGAAGTGCGGAAAACTTCCGCCACGGAACTCGCGCCGAAAGACGAGCAGCAGGCCACGCCGCCGCCGGAGCCGCCCAAGCCGCCGGAGAAACCGCCGGAACCGCAGCTCGCGGACACGCAGCAGCAGATTCCCTTGAGCGCGGATTTGGAAGTGGCGATGGGCAGCGGCGGCGCGCTCGCGGGCTTTGGCGACATCCGTTCGCTGACCAGCGCGGACGCCGGGCAGGCGGATGCGTTTGATGTTTCTGACCTGGAAAAAAAACCGGAGGCCGTCTCGCAAACTGCGCCGACGTATCCGGCGGAATTACGGAAGGCGAAAATCGAAGGCTCGGTCACGGTGGTTTGTATCTTGGACGAAACCGGCCGGGTGGAAGAGCCGCGCGTGGAAAATTCCTCGCGCCCGGAATTTGAAAAGCCCGCGCTGGAAGCCATCCGCAAATGGCGCTTTCGTCCCGGCATGAAAGACGGGCAGGCCGTCCGCACTTACATCCGCATCCCGCTGCGCTTCCGCGTCGGGGCGAGCTGAACTTTTTAACGCAGGATTTTTATGAAACGCATTTCAACCTTGAGCAAAATGTTTCTGCCGCTGCTGCTGGCGACCGCCGCCCACGCCGCGACGAATAGCATCCCGACGTTTGCGCCATTGCCCGCGAGCAGCGAGCTTGCGCCCATCTGGAACGATCCTGATTTCGCCAAGCGTCTCATCGGCAGCTACGGTTTCGCGTCCGATGTGGAGCCGCGTTTGTCGCCGGAGGAACTTGCGGCTTATCGCGACCAAGTCGTGCCGCTACTGCGCGATAATCCGGCCAAGGCACAGTCGGTTCTCTCTGGTCTCGCGAAACCCGGCGCGAATGCGGTGTTTGATTTCACGCTCGGCAATACCTATTTCCAAACCGAAGATTTCACCAACGCGGTGAAACATTTCAACGCCGCCATCGCGAAGTTTCCCGACTACCGCCGGGCGCAGAAAAATCTCGGCTTCGCGCTCGTGCGTTCTGGGAAATTTGCCGAAGCCATCGCGCCACTGACGCGCACGATTTCGCTGGGCGGCGGTGATTCCAAAGTTTATGCGCTGCTCGGTTACGCCTACATGAGCCTGGGCCGCAATGTTTCCGCCGAGGGCGCGTATCAGCAGGCGGCGGTGCTGGAGCCGGAGAATGTGGATTTCAAACTCGGCCTCGCGAAGTGCGCCATCGCCACGGCGAACTTCGACCACGCGCTGGCGGTGTTGGATGAATTGACCGCGCAATTTCCCGAACGCGATGCGCTGTGGACGTTGCAGGCGAATCTGTTCATCCAGAAAGAACAGCCCGCGAAGGCGGCGGTCAGCTTGGAAATGTTGCGTCGGCGCGGCAAGGCCACGGCGGCAAATTTATTTTTGCTGGGCGATCTTTACATGACGCAGGAGGCGCGCGACCTCGCGCTGGCGGCGTATCTCGAAGCGATTGAAAAAGACGGCGGGCAGAATCCCGGTCTCGCGTTGCGTCCGGCGCAGATTCTCGTGAGCCGCAGCGCGTGGGACGAGGCGAAGGCGTTGTTCGCGAAAATCCACGGCGCGACCGGCACGTTGAACGCGGCGGATGAAATGAAATTGCTGAAGCTTGAAGCGAAAGTGGCGATGGCCACCGGCGCGGGCGAACAGGGCATCGCCACGCTGGAGCAGATCATCCAGAAAAATCCGCTGGACGGCGAAGCGCTGTTGCTGGCGGGCGATTATTACAGCAAGCACGAGCAACGCGAGAAGGCCGAGTATCGCTTCCAGACGGCGGCGACGATTTCCGGTTTCGAGGCCGAGGCGTATCTCAAGCACGCGCAACTGCTGGTGGCCGCGCAGAAATACACGCCTGCCGTGGAGCTGCTGCACAAGGCGCAGAAGATCAAGCCGCGCGACAACGTGCAGCGTTACCTCGAAAAAGTGGAGCAGTTGAGCCGCGCCGGTCGCGCGTAATTTTTTATCGAGAATTTCTCCGCCATGTTTTTGCGCCTTGCTCCCACGTTTCGCCGGATGGCTGGAATTTTTCTGGTCGCGCTGCTGCCGTGCGCGGCGATGGCTCAAGGTTCGGGCGCGGTGGCTGGCGCGGTGATCAGCAGTTGGAACGGTTCGCCACTCGCGGGCGTGACGGTGACGGTGCGTGGCACGACGCTGGCGGCAACAGCGGATGCGAACGGGCGGTTTGAATTGAAGAACGTGCCGTCCGGCGAACAGGTGCTGCGCTTTTCCAAATCCGGCTACGCCTCCGCCACGGTGACGGAAGTGCGCGTGCTGCCCGACCAGACCACGACGGTGAACGGAAACTTGCGCCCGGAATTTTATGACTTGGAAGAATACGAAGTGACGGCGGAGGAATTCGCAGATCAGACGGAGAAAATTATTTTCGAGCGCCAGAAGTCCGGCGCGATGGTGGACGCGATTGGCTCGGAACAGTTTTCCAAACTCGGCGCGGGTGATGCCGGGGCGATTGTCGCGAATGTGACGGGCGTTTCGATTGTGGATGGTAAATACGCGGTGGTGCGCGGATTGTCCGACCGTTACACGCGCACGCTGCTGAACGGCGTGGAAGTGCCGAGCGCCGATCCCTATAAACTTTCGCCGCAGCTTGATTTGTTTCCCTCGGCGATGATTGACAAGATTTCTGTGAGCAAGACCTTCACGCCGGATCAACCGGGCGGCACGGGCGGCGGCACGATTGACATCCGCACGAAGACGTTTCCCGAAAAAGCATTTTTCAAATTCACGCTTGGAACTTCTTACAACCCGAATTCAAATCTGAAAAGTGATTTCCTCGCCGACCCGAACAGTTCGATGGCGCAACTCGCGTTGCCGAGCGGGCCGAAACCCTTGTCGCCAGAATTGTATGGATTGACGGAAGTGCCGCGTCCGCCAGGCCCGGCCAGTTCGCGCGAGACGCCGACGCGCGCCAACCAGCGCGCGGCGCAGGCGAATCAGGTGCAGGGCTTATTGAACCAGCTAGGCACGGCGGATTTCGCTGGGCAGTTGCGTTCGTCGCCGCTGAACTCCGGTTTCACAGCCTCGGCGGGGGCGACGAAGCCGGTGCTGGGCCACAACTTCGGTTTCTTTGGCGGTGTGAATTACAAGCGCGATTTTCTCTCGATTGAGGGCGCGCAGATCGGACGCTTCAGCCCGGAAGGCGCGGCGAAGCGGCTCGCGACCGAGCAGCGCGGCAACATCAAGACGGACTACGGCGCGAACGTGAACCTCGGCTACGAGTTGTGGAAGGAATCGCTGCTCGGTTTCAATTTCATGCTCGCGCACAGCACAGATGAAGAGGCGCGTCACGCAACCTTCACGCAGTTCGAGGGCAAGGAGGGCGACCAACTAGAACGCTGGCAGCTTCGTTACACGGAACGCGAAATCCTGAACTACCAGTTGAACGGCCATCATCCGCTGCCATTCCATCCCGATAATAAATTTCTCCAGCCGTTCGCCGAATCGGAAATAGACTGGGTGGTATCGCTCGCGGACACCACGCAGAATGAGCCGGACAACCGGTTCATGAATTATTTCGTTTCGCCCGGCGGCCAGCCGTCGTTCGGCGATGCGGCCACGCCGTTCCCGCAATATCCCTCGCGCTATTTTCGCGAGATCGCCGAGAACAGTTTTAACTGGCGGCTGGACTGGACGCTGCCGCTGGATTTCATGCCGAACGAGAGCAAGCTGAAGGCAGGCTATTGGAGCAGCAGTTCGGATCGCGATTTCAAGGAGCAATATTTTTCCTACACCGGCTCCAGCGGTTTTGATATCAACAACCCCAACTCGTATCTCAACAGCCCGGAGTATCTGAATTACGTTGCCCAACATCTCAGCGGCATCCGCACCAACTATAATTTCTCCCGCTACATCACGGATTCTTTCGCGCATCCCTACACGGCGGCGCTGGATGTGAAGGCGTTTTATCTGATGGGCGACATCGGCATCTTCAAATGGCTGCGGCTGGTCGCCGGGGCGCGGTTGGAGAGCACGGATTTGAGTGTGGACGCGGGGCGCGATGGCTCTTCTAAAATCAAACAGTCGGACGTGCTGCCGGCGGCGAGCCTGATCCTGACGATGGTGACGAATGTGCAGTTGCGCTTGAGCTACGGCGAGACGTTGTCGCGCCCCAGTTTTCGCGAGCTGGCACCGATCCAAAATTATCTGCCGGACGTGGGGGTCACTGCCACCGGCAATCCAGAACTGGGGATGACCAGCATCAAGAGCTACGACATCCGGCTTGAATGGTTCCCCAATCCCGGCGACCTCATCAGCGGCGGGCTGTTCTACAAGCAATTGGAAAATCCCGTTGAACTGATTGATAAAACCATCGGTGTCGCCGGCGAAGGGCAGATCACCTGGAACAACCGCGCGAGCGGCGAGGTCATGGGGGCGGAATTTGAAGCGCGCAAGTCGCTGGAATTTTTGACGCGCCACCTGAAGGGGTTGACGCTCGGGGTCAACGCCTCCTACATCAAATCGCAGACCGAGCACACGCAGACGGAACTCGATAACAATCCGTTCGCGGCGAAAACCCGCCCACTTTACGACCAGTCGCCCTACATCGTGAACGTGGATTTGAATTATGAGCATCCCACCTCCGGCACTTCGCTGACGCTCGGGGCAAATTTTACCGGCGAACGCATCGTCCTCGCCAGCTCGCTCGGCGAGGATGTCTATGAGCATCCGCCCATCAGCCTGGATGCCGCCATCAGCCAGAAATTTTGGAAGCACTGGACGATCCGTCTCGCCGTGAAAAATATTCTCGACCCGGTGTATCTGCAAACCCTGGGATCAGGTTACGGCGGGCCGGTTTTCCAGAGCTACCATCGCGGGCGCACTTACGCGCTCACCCTGACCGGCGAGTTCTGATTCAAAAAATTTCGCTGCCAGTTTTCGGCCATCCACTTCGGCCAAAGTCACCTTCATGTCACACGACAGCAACGCAACCGTAAAGCGTCCCGCCCATAATCCGCCCGCTGCTGAAACTGAATTCAATTTGATTCAAGCAATCCAACAACCAAAAAAGAAACCAATGAAAAAAAACCTACTACGAAACGGCATTTACGCGGCGCTTGCGGGCGTCGCCATGCTGGCCGGCGCGGCACAGGCCGCCAGCGTCAATGTGTCGCAAATCCTGACCGGCACGAACAACTGGTATCGCACGAACATCTACGTCTTGAACGGCGCGGCGTTTGTGATGAGCAACTCCGTGCTGAACATTGAAGCCGGCACGGTCATCAAAGGCCACAACCTCGGCGGCCAGGGCACCAACGTCGCCGCGCTCTACGTCACCCCCGGCGCAAAAATTTACGCGGAAGGCACACCGCATCATCCCATTATTTTCACGGCGGATGTGGACGACACGACGTTGCCGGATGATATGCCCATCTGGGGTTCCACCGCGCGCGGTTTGTGGGGTGGCTTGGTCATCTTCGGCAACTCCGTCTTGAACGGAGCCATTGATGCTGGCGGCAATGCGCTCCCGCTCAACAGCAAGTATGAAGTCTATGAAGGCTTGACCGACATCACCGTCGGCGGCCAGCAGGTCTTCCGCTTCGGCGGCAACAACGACGACGACAACTCCGGCATCTTGCGCTATGTCTCCATCCGCCACGGCGGCGCGGTGCTCGCCCCGAACAAAGAGATCAACGGCCTCTCCCTCGGCGCCGTCGGTCGCGGCACGACGATTGAATACGTCGAGTCCTACTGCGCAGCCGATGACGGCTTCGAGTTCTTCGGCGGCACGGTGAACACCAAGTATCTCGTCAGCTCCTTCAACGACGACGACTCCTTCGACACCGACATGGGCTATCGCGGCACGAACCAGTTCTGGTTTGCGATCCAAGCGCCGGACAAGCGCAACTACGGCATGGAACTGAACAACCATCCGAACGAACTCTCGCAGGCCAGCCAGTTGACCCCGGCCTCGGACTTCAAGGTCTATAACCTGACGATCATCGGCGCGGGTTCCGTCGGCAACACCAACGTCAACGGCGGCGCGAATCACGCGATTGCGCTCCGCCCGTGGGTGGGACCGAAGATCTACAACGCCATCTTCACCGACTTCAACGGTCAGGGTATTCTCGCCGACACGCAGAACGGCGTCATCGCCAACCAGGCCATCACGAACGGTTACGCGCAGTTGCACAACACGCTCTGGTGGGACTTCACCGCCGGCTCCGGTTCGACGAACATCAGCAACACCATCACCAACCTCGGCCGCAACTCCGTCGCCACCAACTACTGGAATGACACCACCCTCACCAACCAGATCAGCAACCCGCTCCTCACCGGCATCAGCAGAACCAATGTGGGTGCGTATCTTGACCCGCGTCCGGCGGTTGGTGGTATTGCCAGCAGCAACTACGCAGAAACTCCGGCCAACCTCACCGCCACGGCTTATCGTGGTGCCTTCGGTTCCGGTCGCGCCAACTGGGCGGCGGATTGGACCGCCTTGAGCGAATACGGCATCATGGGCGGCGCAGGCGGCGTGAACCTTCGGGCCAGCAGTGCGGCCGTGGTGGTCACACCGAACCAGCCGTTCCTTGCGGGCAGCAAGAACGGCGGCAACCTGAACATCGTGTTCACCTCGCAATCCGGCGTCACCTATCAGGTGCAATCCACCACCAACCTCGGCGCCACGCCGGTGGTCTGGACAGATGAGGGCGGCACGCTGGCCGGCACCGGCGGCTCGCTGACCAGCAGCGTCCCGACCACGGCCTCCGTGAAACTATTCCGCGTAAAAGCACAGTAAGCGGACAAAATTAAAATCACGAGGGAGAGCTGCAAGGCTCTCCCTCTTTTTTTACGCATGGCTCCGCGAACATTTATTCAGTGTCGCGGGGCGAGCAAAGCAGGACAAGTCGTGTAGTTAGCAAAGCAGGACTTTCCCTGTCTGGCGCGTATCCTGTCGGTCTTTGAAAAATACCAGCAACTGATTCATCGTCACGCACCGTCCTTCATCCGCCATGTGCGCGAACGCTTCCGGCTGCA
>JAYVQV010000417.1:0-5243 GCA_043776855.1 Limisphaerales bacterium
GAAAATCACGTCCACGCCCATCGAGAGAATGCCGGAGCTGATGGCGTTCTCGATCATGTAGCCGGAGAGGCGCGTGTCTTTGCCGATGACGATCTTGTGTTTGCCGCGCCCGCGCGACTGCGTTTCGAGATTCTTGAAGACGTGCGCGGCGGCACGGCCGAGTTTCAAGGCGGTCTCGGCGGTGACGGGTTCGACGTTCGCGGTTCCGCGAACGCCGTCGGTTCCAAAAATTTTCTTGGGCTGGCTCATGGTTTTTTCTCTGGTTGCGCTGGCGGCGTGATGAGCACCCGGTCCGGTTCAACGCTGGTGAAGGCGACGTTGGCCGGTGTGGCGATTTCCACGGGCAAAATCAATCCATGCGCCAGGCTCGCACCGGTGACGTTCACGACGGCGTGGAGTTCATCCGCCTGCAACTTTTGCATGGCCGCCGCCGGGCCGGTGATGGTGACTTTTACCGTGGCGGGCGTGACGCGATACGCGCGGACATCCGCCGCCGAGGAGACGACCGTGACGGACAAGTTATCGTAAGTGATCGTCTTGATGGCCGTATCCGGCGCGGGCGTGGCGGACTCATGCAAGATGCCGGTGACGGTCAGCCAGACGGACGCCGCGAGGAGCACGGAAAATAATTTCCAGCCGAGGTCTTTGGTGAAGAGGTCGCGCATGGTTTGAATTAAAAATAGTGGGACAGGCGTCGCGCCTGTCCAGTTGCCGCGTGTGGCACCGGCACTAAACCGAACTCATGCCGTTGAATTGGGGAGCGCGCCCGCCCCGGGCGCAGCGGGTCGCGCCCGCGCGACCCGCCCGGGCGGACGAAAACCAAACACCAGTCGGTTGGCCTTCGTGCGTTCAGGTTCGGCGCGAGGGCGCGCCGAACTACAGCCGGGGCGGCTGTGCTCCCCATTATCAACCGCATGGTTCCGGCTAAAAAAAATTCAGCTCGGAACGCGACAGGCGAGACGCCTGTCCCACTGCCAGCGGCTCCGGCAGTTTTAATTTTTGTTTTTTTCATTTCTTCACCGCCGGTCGCGGCTCGTGTTTGATGATGACCGCCGGGCCGCTCGAACGGTAGGGCTGGTTAAATTTCACGCGCATCCAGCGGACAAAACCAGCCGCCTTCGCCGGCCGCAAAATCACCGAGGTCATGAACGCGCGCAATTCTTCCAGCGTCACGCCGCGCACCAACTGGCCTTTGTAGGCATAGGACATCGTGCCGGTTTCCTCGGACACGACGACGATGACCGCGTCCGTCTCCTCGCTCAAGCCGATGGCCGCACGGTGGCGCGTGCCGAGCGATTTGTTCAAATCACTCCGCTGCGTCAGCGGAAAAATACACGCGGCGTAAGCGATGCGGTCGCCCTTGATGATGACACCGCCATCGTGCACGGCGTTGTTCGGAAAGAAAATCGTCTCCAACATTTCCGGCGTCACGTCGCAATCCACCTTGATGCCCGACTCGACCGCCTCTTGCAGTTGAATGGATTGTTCGATGGCGATGAGCGCGCCGATTTTCACATCCGCCAGGCGTTCGCAGGTTTCGATGACGACCTCGATGCTCTCGCGCTTCTCGCTGTTGCTGGCGAAGAGGGGAAGGTTGCCCACCTCACCGAGCAACCGTCTGATTTCAGGTTGGAAAATTACCAGCGCACCCAACGCGATGAACACCGATGAGCCGCCGAGAATCCAGCGCAAGACTTGCAGATTCAGAATCGTCGTCGCCACCGTCAGCGCGAGCAGCACGATGACGAAACCGATGACCACCGGCCAGCCGCGCGTGCCGCGCACGAACTTGAAGACAAAATAAATCAGCACCGCGAGGATCAAAATCTCCAGCGCGGGACGCCACAAACTTGTGATGTGAATTTGTTCAGGCATTTGGTTTCCGGCCCAAGACCGCTTCGGCGAGGCGGACGGCTTGCACCGTTTCGGCGACGTCGTGCGTGCGGATGATTTGCACGCCGTCGCTTACCGCCAGAGTCGCGCAGGCGAGCGAAGCTGGCAAGCGTTCATTAAGTTTTGCGCCACAAAATTTTTCGATGAACGATTTCCGCGAAACGCCGAGCAGCAATGGTCTTTGCAGACGGCCAAAGTTTTTCAACGCCGCGAGCAGTTGCAAATTCTGCTCCAAAGTTTTTCCGAAGCCGATGCCGGGGTCGAACACCACTTGGTCAGCGGCAATGCCGGCGGCGTTCAATTTTTCCAGCCGCTCCTGAAAAAATTCAGCGACGTAGTGGCACAGGCTTCTAGCCTGTGAGTTCGTTTCATGCAATGCCAATGGACTCACAGGCAAGATGCCTGTGCCACTACCCGCGTGCATGCAGATGTAGGCCGCGCTAAATTCGGCAACGATGCGCCACATCGCGTCGTCGCTACGATTGGCCGCGACATCGTTCACGATGCTCGCGCCTGCTGCGAGCGCCGCGCGGGCGACGGCAGGCTTCATCGTATCAATCGAGAGCAACGGAAACGGGTGGGGCGAGCGTCCTCGCGAGCCGGGCGTCGCAGGTTCAAGCGGCTCGCGAGGACGCTCGCCCCACCGTGCTTGGATTTCAGCCGCGAGTTTTTCGATGACGGGAATCACCCGGCGCAATTCCTCCGCCTCACTCACCGGTTCCGCTCCGGGGCGCGTGGACTCGCCGCCGATGTCCAAAATTTCCGCGCCTTCGGCGACGAGTTTCAGTGCTTGGGCGACGGCGTTGTCCGCGTTGAGGAATTTTCCGCCGTCAGAAAAAGAATCCGGCGTGACGTTGACGATGCCCATGACGAGCGCGGGACGCGGGAAGACGAATTCAAATTGGCGGGCGCGGAAAAGCATTCGCTTAAACATCCAAATTCCAAGCTCCAAGCTCCAGAGAAATTTCAATCACCAAACATCAATGGACGACGCCATTTGAATTGGAGCTTGTGGCTTGGAGCTTCTCTGGTGCTTGGATGTTGGAGCTTGGAGCTTTTTCAGACCTTCGTCCGAAAATACGCAATCGTATCCGTCAACCCGTCCGCCAGCTTCACCTTCGGTTCCCACTTGAGAATTTTTTTGGCCTTGGTGATATCGGGCTTGCGCTGCTTGGGGTCGTCTTGCGGCAATGGCTTGAAGGTGATTTTACTTTTGGATTTCGTCGCCTTGATGATTTGTTCGGCGAACTGGAGCATGGTCATCTCGGTCGGGTTGCCGATGTTCACCGGCAGATCGTAGTCGCTCATCATCAGGCGATAAATGCCTTCGATAAGGTCGGCGTAGTAGCAGAAACTGCGTGTCTGCGTGCCGGTGCCAAAAATTGTGATGGGCTTGTTGGTGAGCGCCTGACTAACGAACGCAGGGACGACGCGGCCATCGTTGATTCTCATGCGCGGGCCGTAGGTGTTGAAAATGCGGACGATGCGCGTCTCGACTTTGTGTTCGCGATGATAGGCCATCGTCATCGCCTCGGCGAAACGCTTGGCCTCGTCGTAGCAACCGCGCGGGCCGATGGTGTTGACGTTGCCCCAGTATTCTTCCGGCTGCGGATGCACGAGCGGGTCGCCGTAAATTTCGGAAGTGGACGCGATGAGAAACCGCGCGCCCTTTTCTTTCGCAAGGCCGAGCGCCTTGTGCGTGCCGAGCGAACTGACCTTCAAAGTCTGGATGGGAATTTTCAGGTAATCAATCGGGCTGGCGGGTGAGGCGAAGTGCCAGACGAAATTCACGTTGCCATCAAGGAACAAAAATTCCGTGACGTCCTGCTGGATGAAGCGGAAATTTTTATTGCCGGCGAGGTGGTTGATGTTCGCCACGCTGCCGGTGACAAAATTATCAATGCCGATGACTTTGTGACCGCGCGACAGGAGCAGGTCGGTGAGGTGCGAGCCAAGAAAGCCGGCGGCACCGGTGACGACGGACGTGAGTTGTTTCTTTTTCATCGGAATAAAATCAATCAATGGACTTTTGGTTGAACGGACGAACGGCATTGAAACACTTCCGCGATTCAACGCCTAGCGGAAATTCATTTTTGCCCCGGCTGGGCCCAGCCGGGGCAAGCTGCACCCAAGCCTGAAGGCCTGGATATTTTCGCCGCGCCCCAATCCATCCCCAATTTTGGCGGCAATGTTGCCTTGCACGGAAACCGGCTTCCGTTGTCTAATCTCTCCATGAATTCCCGTCGTGCCTTTTCTCTCGCGCTCGCCGCGATTTTTTGCGGAACAGCTTTTCTCCGCGCCGCCGATGACCCGTTCGCGTGGCCGCCCATCACCGCGCAGCAAAAACCGTGGGCCTTCAACTGGTGGATGGGCAGCGCGGTGGACAAGACGAATCTCACGCACGAACTCGAACGCTACGCCGCCGCCGGCCTCGGCGGCATCCACATCATCCCGATCTACGGCGCGAAAGGTTTTGAGGACAAATACATCAATTATCTCTCGCCGCAATGGATGGAGATGATGGGCTGGGCCGTGAGCGAAGCGCGCCGGCTCGGCATGGACGCGGACATGACCACCGGCAGCGGCTGGTGTTTCGGCGGACCGCAGGTGACGGATGAAGATGCGAACGCGAATGTCGTCGTGAAAACTTTTGAGGTGAAAGCGGGAGAAAAGCTGAATCAAAAATTTAGCCGTGAATCCACGCAGGCGCTCGTCGCGTATTCGCCAGACGGAAAATGCGTGGAACTCACGGACAAAATTTCCGCGAGCGGCGACGTAGATTGGACGACACCCGCCAACGTAGCGCAGGCGTCCCGCCTGCCCCGCGAGCGCGACAGCGCGAGCAGTCAGACGGATAAGAACACAGGCGGGACGCCTGCGCTACCTTCTTGGACCATCTACGCCATCTCACAAAAACCCAGCGGCCAGAAAGTCAAACGCCCCGGCCCCGGTGGCGAAGGCTGGATGCTCAACTTGATCTATCCGCACGCGATGGATGATTTTCTGAAACCCTACACCGCCGCCTTCGCCAATTATCACGGCCCGAAACCGCGCGCGCAGTATCACGATTCCTACGAGTATCGCTCCGACTGGTCGCCGGATTTTTTCGCGCAGTTCGAGAAACGTCGCGGCTACAAATTGCAGACGGAATTGCCGGCGTTGTTCAGCACCAAGGACGAAGACCACGCGAACCGCGTCAAGTGCGACTATCGCCAGACCGTCAGCGAAATCATGGCCGAGGAATCGTTGCCTAAGTGGGTGAAATGGTCGCACGACCACGGCTTCATCACGCGCAATCAGGCGCATGGTTCGCCCGGCAACTGGCTTGACCTCTACGCCGCCGCCGACAT
>JAYVQV010000418.1:0-5242 GCA_043776855.1 Limisphaerales bacterium
CGACCTCTATTTGCAGACCAGCACCCAGATCAATCCCGGCAACAGCGGCGGCCCGCTCTTCAATCTCGCCGGCGAAGTCGTGGGCGTCACGAACATGAAGATCACTTTCGGCGAAGGCCTCGGCTTCGCAATTCCCGTTGAACTGGTGAAAAGTTTCCTCGATCACCGCGATGCCTTCGCCTACTCCACCGACAATCCGAACAATCCCTTCCGCTACCTCGAACCACCCAGCCGCACGAAGGCGACGTTGCCTGAAGGAAAATGAAATCATCCATCCGGTTTTTGTTTTTAATACTGGCGCTCATCAACGGAGCCATCGGGTTTACAGCTCCACCAAAATCAGCCGAAGAACTGCGCGACAGAATTCAGTCAGCCTTGCGTGCAAATAATACCAACGCTTTTTTTTCGCTGTATAACTGGAATGGTGTTGAGGAAGAAACCATTGCACTTCAAAAAGAAATCGTCGGCAATCTTTTCACCAAGAAATTCAAGGGCACGGTCGAAATTTCAAGCAAACACATTAGACCAGAGGAAATTCAAGGGCTCGGTGGCGTTATTGGAGATTACCGTTACTTCCCCAATATTCAAATGGAAGGACAAATAACTGTCACACCCGCCGCAGAGAAGGCAGACACAAACAGTGAGGAAGCCGTCACATTTTCCGGGGTCAGCCTGTTTTTTGGGAAAACAAACGCAGAATATTATCTTCCGGGAATGTTGAGAGAAAAACTTTCAACAACCGCACCGCGTCCAATTTCGTTGGGCATTTCTACCAGTGCATGGTTTCCAAAAAGCCAGTGTTTATTGAGCGGCATCTACACTTACACAGACCACAACGATCTTTTCACCAACTCGTTCACTGCCACGAATAATTTGTCATTATTTTTTTGGGGCGAATCAATTCAAACATGTCAGGTGATGCGAGATACAAACGAGTGTCCGATTGAGTTGGATATCACCTCGAATGGCAAAGAAATTTTTAAGTCTGGTTTAATTTCCAACACCAACATTATTCGATACATTCTCAACCATTAATTTTATGACCAAACTCATCCTCCGTGCCGTAATGTTCGCGGCCTGCATCGGCAGCACAGTTGCCCCCGCCGCCATCGCGCCCGCCGAAAATCTTTTGCCCGCCGACACCATCGCATTTTTCACCGTGCCGGACTGCAATGCGTTGCGCGCCGCCAGCAAGGTTTCCCCGCAGCTCATGTTCTGGAACGATCCTGCGATGAAGCCGTTTCATGACAAGTTCATGGCCAAGCTCACCGAGCAATACCTCACGCCGCTCGAAAAAGATCTCGGCCTCAAGGTGGAAGATTTCGCCGACCTGCCGCAGGGACAGTTCACCCTCGCCGCCAACATGAACGGTTCCAACGGCCACGATGAAATCCCGCCCGGCATCGTCCTGCTGCTGGACGCCAAGGATAAAAGCGCGCAACTCAAAACCAACCTCACCGCGCTCGTCAAAAAAATGACCGACAACGGCCGCACGCTGCGCACGGAAAAAATTCGCGGCCTCGCGTTCAACGTCGTCACGCTTTCCAGCAACGACCTGACGAGCATTTTCGGCCAGCGCATCCCCGTGACCGAAATCGGCAAGGAGCAAAAGCCAGAGAAGCCGATAGACATCTATTTCACGCAGTATGAATCGCTGCTCGTCGTCGCCAATTCCGCCAAGCTCGCCGACACCATCGCCGCGCACCTCACCGGCGGTTCCGCGCCTGCGCTGGCGGATGACGCCACGTTCGCCGCCGACAAGCTCTCGCAGTTCCGCAGTTCGCCGACTTACTACGGCTGGTTCAACGGCAAGATGTTCTTCAACCTCCTCGCGCAGCTTCCCGAAGACACGAGCGCCGGCAACGGCCTGATGCCAAAATTTTCCGCCGCGAAACTCATCGCCGCCACCGGGCTGGGCAATTTGAAATCCGCCAGCTTCGCGCTGAACGAGGCGCGCGAAGGTTCCACCGGCATCTTCCACGTCACCGCCCCCGCCGAGGCGCGCACCGGCCTCCTGAAAATTCTCGCCCTGCCCGCCCGCGACGCCGCCGCGCCGGCCTTCGTGCCCGCCGACGTCATCAAATTTTCACGCTTCCGTCTGGACGGCAAACAGGCCTGGGCGGATGTGCAAAAGCTGCTGGGCAACATTCAGCCGGAAGCGCTCGCCATGTTGAACTCGGCGATTGACCTGGCCGATACCAACGCGAAGCAAAAAGAACCGGGCTTTGATTTGCGCAGCCAGCTTTTCAACAATCTCGGCGATGACATCATCACCTGGGCCAAGCCGCCGGTGGGCGATTCCATCAAGGCGTTGTCCAATCCGCCCGGCATCGCGCTGATCGCCACGCCGAATCCCGACCAGATGATTCATGCCGTGTCCGTGCTCGGCGCGCTCGCCGCGCCGCAGGATTCCGCCAAGCCGTATGATTTTCACGGGCATAAGATTCACCCGGTTGCCATGCGTGCCCAGCGCGGCTCCGGCGGCACGTCCGTGCCGCAGCCGCCGTTGCTGTTGAGTTCGGCCAGCGGCTACCTCGCCTTCACCACCGACCCCGGCGCGCTGGAGGAATTTCTCCGCCGCACCGAGGCGCCCGGAAAATCACTCCGCGAAAATGCCGCGCTCACCGAGGCCGCCGCGCACATCGGCGGCACGGGCAAGGGAATGTTGACCTACCAAAACCAGCGCGAGACCATGCGCATGACCTTCAAGCTGTTCAAGAACGCCGGCGACAGCGACCCCGCGCTGAACCTCGTCCCCGCCAACATCCGCGAATGGGCGGACTTCTCACTGCTCCCGGAATACGAAAAAGTTTCCAAATACTTTTATATCTCCGTGGTCAACGGCGGTGGCACCGGCGAAGGGCTGGACGTGAAAGTCTTCACCCCGCGCCCGCCGACGCTGAATTAATTAGATGAACGGATTTAACACGCGGCGAAGTTTGATGAAGTTTTTCCGGCGGGCGACAAGGAAGTTTTTCAAGACGCCCATAAATTGACGCCACGTCTGCTGTTACTTAATCTAAACTCATGAAACAAGCGGCATTTGACCGGAGCAAGCACGTCTATCGCAACGATGCTTTTGTTGAGCTTGTAAAAGATGCGGTTCGATTCTTCAACGGAACACCTGTCCACCCACTCCCGCCGCCGGAAAATTTTTTAGGAACGGGTGTCTATGCCCTTTACTACATCGGCAAAAATCCGCTCTATGCCAGATACGCAGAGATAAACCGGCTGGCTTACTCGGTGGCAATTTATGTTGGCAAAGCCGTCCCGGCGGGTTGGCGACAGGCGCGATCTTCGGATAATCCGCTCGACCAATCAACGGAGCTTTGCCGCCGACTGGGTGAACACAGCCGAAACATCAAGAGCGTTTCTGGTTTATCACCGAAGGATTTCATGTGCCGACTCATGATTTTTGAGGATGCCGGTTCCGACATGATTGGCACGATAGAAGCCGCATTGATTAAACAGAATCGCCCGCTGTGGAATTCGTCTCTGGACGGCTTTGGCAACCACGATCCCGGCAAGGGGCGATATGAGCAGGCTAAATCTGACTGGGATGTGATTCATTCAGGTCGGCAGTGGGCTGACAAATGCAATGGCACACCCCGCAGGCGCAGCGCGATTGTCGCGGACATTAAAAAACATTTGGAAAGCCTTTCTCCCAAGCCGTGAAATCATTGGAACTATTTTCTGGCGCTGGGGGGTTGGCAAAAGGCCTTGAACTGGCTGGCTTTGAACACAGCGCGTTTGTGGAATTTAATCCCGATGCCTGTGCCTCTTTGCGCCAAAACTTTGACCCGGAAAAAGTTTTTGAAGGCGACATTCAGGACTTTGATTTCCACCAGCTTTCCGGGATTGATGTCGTTGCGGGCGGACCGCCTTGCCAACCTTTTTCTTTGGGTGGAAAACACGGCGCCAACAACGACAGCCGCGATATGTTCCCCTTCGCAATCAGCGCGATTGAAATATTAACGCCAAAGGCTTTCGTTTTTGAAAACGTCAAAGGACTGCTGCGGGAATCTTTCTCGGATTATTTTCGCTACATTATCCTGCGCCTCACGTTTCCCGATGCTCACGCCAACTTAAAATCAACTTGGCAGGAACATTACAAGTCGCTGCAAAAAATAAATTTTGCGCGCTACGAAGGCATCAAATACCGGGTGCAACACACTTTGGTGAACGCCGCCGATTATGGAGTGCCGCAATGCCGTGAGCGGGTTGTGATTGTCGGCATCCGTTCGGACTTGGATGCAACCTGGGAATTTCCCGCACCGACCCACAGTGAAGAAAAATTGTTGTGGGATAAGTTCGTCACCAGTTCTTATTGGGAAAGGCACCGGGTTCCGAAATCCAAGCGAGAAGCCTGTGTAAATGGATTGGCTTCGCGCGTGGAAAAACTTCAGGACGCTTTTAATTTTTTTGCCCCGGAATCGAAGCCGTGGCAAACCGTAAGGGACACAATCGAAAGATTGCCCGACCCGCGCACCAAGCACGGAATTCCTGACCACATCTTCCGTGACGGGGCAAGGACTTATGCCGGACACACTGGCAGCCATTTAGATTGGACGGCCAAGACGGTCAAGGCCGGTGGTCACGGCGTGCCAGGCGGAGAGAATATGATTCGGTTTCCCGATGGCACGGTTCGGTATTTCACGGTTCACGAGGCGAAGCTAATCCAAACCTTTCCAAAAAACTTTTCAATTCTTGGTGCCTGGGGTGAAGCCCTTCGTCAAATCGGCAATGCTGTTCCGGTTGTTTTGGCGGAAAAAATTGGCAGCGCCCTTTATGAGAAAATTTTTGCGGACACACATTTTTTAGGTCGCCAAAAAATTTCAAGAGTTGCTGCCAAAACTACAATTCAATCAGGTTTAGTGTTTTCTTAAAGACTTCCTTTGCTGCTCCCCGCCCGCGCCTTCTCCCGCTCCGGATCAAACTTGTCAATCTGCACCGGGATCACGAACGGATTCGAGAGCGTCTTCACCCGCGCAAAACCCACGTCCTGCGCGCGGATGGCAGCCTTGGAGAAATCGCGGAAGTCGTAATACTTCGCCAGTTCGTTGATCTCATTCTCGTTGTTCAAGTGCGAGCACAGGATGTTTTCCGTATTCGACAAGATGTTCGGATGGATGGATGAAACTTCTTGCGTGGCATAAACCGTGGCGAGCCGCGCCTTCGCGCCCTCCTTCGCAATCGTCGGCCAGACTTCCGTGAGCGGCTCACCCTTGCCGATAAGGTTGTG
>JAYVQV010000419.1:0-5225 GCA_043776855.1 Limisphaerales bacterium
GCCTTCACCGCGCGCCCGATGATGGCCATCGCCGCGACGATTTCCGGCCCGACGCGCCCGCGCAGATACGGCGTGTCGTGCATGTTCTCGATCATCAACGCGTGAACGCCCGCGTCACGCAGCAACGTCGCCTCGCGCATCGCCAGCTTCTCGACTTCCGCCAGCGACGATGCGGCCGCCGGTGTTCCCGGCAACGCGCCAAGATGAATCATGCCGATGACCGGTTTGCGATGGGGGAAAAGTTTCTGCGCCTTGTTTGACATGAGAAAATTCTAACGCGTGAAAAATTGAAAGCCAAGCGCTCGCCGAAGCTCAAAGAAAATTTATCCGCGCCTACCTGCCAATTTGGAATTTTTCTTCAACCACGCCGCGTATTCCTTCTCCGACATTTCCCCGGCGGCCAGCGCCAGCGTGCGCACGGCAGCTTCGGCTTCGGTTGCTTGGAAACGATAACCGTTCAATTCAAGAAAGGTGATTGCCGTGATGAAACCCGCGCGCTTGTTGCCATCAATGAACGGATGATTTTTCACCAGACCAAAACCATAACTCGCGGCGAGATCAAAAATGGTCGGCTTGCCATAAGCGAAAAGATTTTCAGGTTTGCCCAAGGCTGAATCCAGCAAGCCCTCGTCGCGAATGCCCGCCGCCCCGCCAAATTCCGCCAGCGAATGTTCATGCAGCGTCAGCACCGTCTCGCGCAAAACCCAGACCGGCGTTTTCATTTCGCCAGTTCGCGCAGCGTGTTGCGATAGCGGTGCATCAAACTCTTGACCACTGCCATCTGCTTGGAGACTTCGGGATTGGTCGTCATGCGCACGCTGCCATCGGCGGCGGCGGTCAGGCAGACCGTGTCGCCCTCGCCCGCCTTGAGATGCGCGAGCGCCTGCTTGGGCAAAACGAGGCCGACCGAGTTGCCGACCTTGCGAAGTTTTAATTCCAAAACCATGAAACCAGTGTAGCCACAAATGTTATAACGTCAAGCGCACCCGATGAATCCTGCGGATGCCCGGCTTGGGCGAAAGCTTCAAAAATCAAGTGAGCATCCGCAACGAAGTTGAATTGGTAGGGCGCGTCACTCCGTGCGCGCCGCGAACGTAGGAAAGATTATCCAACTTGTAAAACGCGGCGCGCACGGAGTGACGCGCCCTACCTTGCGGCTTTATTCCATTGCGCCGGTCCGTTATTCTCGCCGCATGGATTTGCCGGTTCGCAAAAAATTGCCGCACACAATTCCGCAATGGGTTGTCGAAGGCAGTTGGTTCTTCATCACCATCAAATGCGTGCCGCCGGGCAAGAATCAATTATGCCAAGCGGGCATCGGCGACGCCGTTCTCGCTGCGATGAAATTCAATCACGAGAAACTTGTCTGGCATTGCCGTCTCTGTTTGCTGATGCCCGATCATTTGCACGCCATTATTGCGTTTCCACGCGAGCCGGGAATGAAGACGACGATTACAAACTGGAAGAAATTTGTCGCGGTCAAACATGGTGTCGAATGGCAGCGAGATTTCTTCGATCACCGTTTGCGAAACCAAAACGAATTGGACGAAAAGACCAGCTACATTCTGATGAATCCCGTCCACAAAGAATTGTGCGAACGCATCGAAGATTGGATTTGGATTTACCGCCCCAACGACCGTCCGCCGCCGTTGCTCGGCTATTGAAATAACCTGAATTGCGGTAGGGCGGGCAGTCCTCTGCCCGCCGCGAACGTGGTGAGATAATCCAACTTGCAACAGCGGCGCGCACAGGACTGCGCGCCCTACCTTTTGCCGCACGGCAATAGGCGTGAAACCGGTCTCAACCCACATTGTTATATGGGCTGAGTGGAAGGGACAGGATTCGAACCTGCGGAGGTTTTACCCTCTGGCGCTTTTCAGGCGCTTGCATTCGACCACTCTGCCACCCTTGAAGAAACGCATTACTTTCTTCGAGAATGGCAAAGCGTTTTTGAAACAGATAAATATTTGTTGCAAGCACCCATTGCACGAACGGCGCGCACGGAGTGACGCGCCCTACCGATAAATGGCTTTCGCCGTTTTTACTTTCTGAATCGCCATCCAAATCGCCTCACACGTCGCGGGAGAGCGTAATTCAACTTCACCTTTGTCCGCGCCGAACGCCGCCACCGCCTCGCGAATCGCCTCGCGCACCGAGATGGCGAGCATCAACGGCGGTTCGCCCACGGCTTTGCTGCCGAAGATGGTTTTCTCCTGCTCGGCATTTTCCAGCAGTCGCACATTGAACTCCAGCGGGCGGTCGCCGACGGCAGGGATTTTGTAAGTGTCCGGCGAATGTGTCAGCAGCACGCCCTGGTCGTTCCAGACGAGTTCCTCGCAGGTGAGCCAGCCCGCGCCCTGCACATACGCGCCCTCGATCTGCCCGATGTTGATGCCGGGATTGATGGAGTTGCCGGCGTCCTGCAAAATATCCGCGCGCAAAATCCGCATCATGCCGGTGAAACCATCCACCTCGACTTCCGTCACCGCCGCGCCGACGGCGAAATAATGGAACGGCTTGCCCTTGCCCTTCGCGCGGTCGTAATGGATTTCCGGCGTAGCGTAATAACCGGTGGAAGAAAGTCCGATGCGCTGGACGTAGGCGGATTGGACGACTTTCGCGAAAGAAATTTTCACGTCGGGAAAATCGCGGTGAAAAACAAAATCGTCGGCGAAAACCAAATTATTCGTAGCAGCCGACGTGAGGAGGCTCTGATCAATTTCGGATTTTAGTTTGAGCCTCGTTACCTCGGCTGCTACCAAATTTAGGGCAACCGGCACTAGCCGCTCTCGCAAGATATCACACGCATTTTTCACCGCCATGCCGTTCAAGTCCGTGCCGCACGATGCCGCCGTCGCCGAAGTGTTTGGGACTTTGTCTGTGCTGGTCGGCATCACGCGGACTTTGCCAAGCGCCACGCCGAGTTCCTTCGCCGCGACCATCGCCATGTTCGTGTGCAAGCCCTGGCCCATCTCCGTGCCGCCGTGATTCACCTGCACTGTGCCGTCCTGATAAATCAACACGAGCGCGCCGGCCTGGTTCAGATGCGTGAGCGTGAAAGAAATTCCGAACTTCACCGGCGTCATTGCGAGGCCGCGCTTGTGATGCGAATTTTGCAAATTCCATTGCGTGATCTCTGCGCGGCGTTTCTCGAATTCAGACGACTGCTTCAACTCGTTCCAGACGCGTTGAATCCGGTTGTCCGCGATTTCCTGACCGTAATGCGTCGTGTTCGTTTCGCCTTTGCCGTGATAAAGATTTCGCTCGCGAATTTCCTCCGGTGATTTGCCGAGCCGCCGCGCGATGCGATCCAAAATCTCCTCGATGACGAGCATTCCTTGCGGTCCACCAAAGCCGCGGAACGCCGTGTTCGACGCAACATTCGTCTTCATCGCCTGCCCGCTGAACTCGGCGTGCGGGATGTAATATGAATTATCCAAGTGAAACAGCGCGCGATCGGTGACAGGCATCGAGAGATCCAGCGACCAGCCGCCGTTGGAAAATAATTCCACCTTCGCCGCGAGCAATTTTCCTTCGGCATCGTGGCCGACTTTGAAACGCGCGAGGAACGGATGCCGCTTGCCGGTGAGCATCATGTCGAGGTCGCGATTCACGCGCACGCGCACCGGCTGTTTTGTCTTCGCCGCCGCCAACGCCGCGAGTGCCGCGAACGTCGCCGCCTGCGTTTCCTTGCCGCCGAAACCGCCGCCCATGCGCGGACTTTGCACGACGACGTGGTTCACCGGCACTTGCAAAACGTGCGCGACGACGTGCTGCACCTCACTCGGATGTTGCGTGGATGACATCACGAACATCGAGCCATCTTCGCCCGGTTCGGCATACGCGGCCTGCATCTCCAGATAAAAATGTTCCTGTCCGCCGAAGGAAAATTCGCCTTCAAGAATAGTGGCACAGGCATCTTGCCTGTGTGTTTCTGCTGCTGAACTCACAGGCAAGATGCCTGTGCCACTAAAAATTTTCGCCACGTCGCCGCGCCGGATGAAGTTCGGCTCGTAATGCGCGCTGTTCTGCGCGATGGCGTCCTCGATCTTCAGAATCGGCGTCAACGGCTCATATTCGACAACGATTTTCGCAGCGGCATTGCGACAGGCCTCCTGCGTCTCGCCAACGACGAGCGCGATGATTTGGCCGTGATAAAAAACTTCTTTGTCCGCGAGCAAAACTTCGTCGTGTCGCACCGCGCCGACGTCGTTCAAACCGGGAACATCTTCGGCAAGCAACACGGCGGCAACGCCCGGCATCGCCTTCGCGCCGGAAGCATCACGTTTCAAAATCTTTGCACGCGCGTGTGGCGCGCAGACCGGCCAGACTTCGAGCATCTTGCGACGTGCGCCGAAATCATCCGTGTAGATGGATTCACCGCTGACGTGTTTGTGTGCGCTTTCGTGAGGCGTCGCTTTTGTAGCAGCCGACGTGAGGAGGCTCTGACTAATTTCTGAATTTAATTTGAGCCTCGTTACCTCGGCTGCTACAGATTCAAAATAAAATTTCTCCAGCAAACTCGTGATGAGTCCGCTGCGATATTCCGCCGTGCCACGCACGTCGGAAATCGGCGTGAACTCTGTCTGCAAAATCGGCAGCACATTTTGAAGTGTTTCTTTGCTCCACGTTTTTCCGAGCAAAGCGGTTTCCGTTTTCTCTGCGCGCGCCGGCATCGCAGCGACGCCGCCGTAACCGAGGCGGATGTGACGGATAATTTTCTGCGAATCCAAATCCACCACGAACGCGCCGGCCACGGTGCTGATGTCCATCTCGCGACGTTTGGAAACTTTGAACCACGCCGCCTTGCGTGTGAGTCCCGGCGCAGAGATGCCTCGCGGAATGATGATGGCCTTCAGCACTTCGCCCGCTTGCATCGCCGTCTTGCGATACGCGAGGAAGAATTCGCTGATGGGGATGACTCGTTCTTCAAAGGAATTATTTTGCGTATTGTCCGCCCTCACCCCAGCCCTCTCCCCCAGGAGAGGGAGAACCGTTTCCGCGTCTCGCGATTTTGCCAGCACCACTTTCGCACCCAGCGCCAGCAGGCACGGCGCGCAGTCGCCGATGGGCGAGGCGGTGACGAGGTTGCCGCCCATCGTGGCGCGATTGCGGATCTGCCGCGAGCCGAACACGCGCAGCATGTCGTTGAGCATCGGGAACTCCGCGCCCAGCTTGTCCTTGATGACGGTGAGCGTGACCGCGCCGCCGATATGCCATTCGTT
>JAYVQV010000420.1:0-5219 GCA_043776855.1 Limisphaerales bacterium
CCGCCCCATCCGGGCGGCTGCCCGTCCTCCGTAGCGGCATACTGCGGAGGGTGGAGAAGCCGCCCTCTACGGCAGGCAGGATGCCCGCCGCTACCCAACTTCGGTATTCGAGCTTAAAAACTTTTCCAACTTTCCAGCCGCCTGCCCGTCCCAGTAATCGGGTGCAGCTTGACACTGTTCTTGGCCAATCCTCCTCGTCCTCGTAGGTTCAAATCGAGGACGAGGACGAGGAGGATTGGCCAGTTTCATTCTGGCTTCAAGAACAGCGTCCAGTTGCACCCCAGTAATCCGCGAATGTCTTTTGAAATTGTTTTCCAAAATCCCGCGCGCTAACCTCGCCGCCAATTTATGAAGAACGGAAAAATCGAAACCGTCGCCATCCTTGGCGGCGGCCCCGCCGCCGCCACCTTGGCCACCATGCTCGTCCGCCAAGGCGTTCGCGCCGCCATTTATCATGTGCCGAAAAATGTTCCGCTCGCCGTCGGCGAATCGCTCGTGCCCGCCATCATCCCGATGCTCCGCACGCTCGGCGTGGAGGAAGAGATCAAAAGTTTCAGCACGCTCAAGCCCGGCGCGACGTTCAACATCCGCGAGAACGAAAATTATTCCTTCTGGTTCGAGCACCTCATCGAAAGCACCGGCTACGCCTACAACGTGCCGCGCGATAAATTTGACGCCGCCCTCCTCAACAACGCCCGCAAGGCCGGCGCAAAAATCATCGAGCTGCCGGCCAAAATTGAACGCCTTCCCGGCACGGACAAAGTGAAGTTGAGCGACGAATCAATCGCGGCGGCGGGCGATTTTTTCAACGGCGCGCCCGACTTGATCGTGGATGCGACGGGCCGGTTGCGAATGCTCCCGAACTTATTTGGTATTCGCGGCATCGAAGGCGGACGCAAAGACACCGCGCTCCACGCGCATGTGGACACGGCGGATTTGAATCACGCCGGCCACGTCCACAGCACGCGGCTGGATCACGGCTGGAGCTGGCGCATTCCGTTGCCGGGTCGCGTTTCCATCGGCCTCGTCATTCCGAGCGAACACATCGCAAAATTTGGCGCGACCAAGGAAGAGCGTTACGACAACGCGCTGCGGCAGGACTCCGTGCTCGCCAAAGTGACGAAGCAATCCAAGCGCATCACGCCCGTCGTGGAGTATTCCAACTACCAGCTCGTCTCCGAACGCATCGTCGGCGACGGCTGGGCGCTCGTCGGCGACACGGCGGGATTTATTGACCCCGTGTTTTCCAGCGGCCTGCTCATCGGCATGACCGGCGGAATGTTGCTCGCCAAAGCCATCGCGCAAGGCACGCCGGCGGCGTTTCAAAACTACGAAAAAGAAGTCAAACATCACCTCACGACCTGGCACGACATCGTGAGTTATTTTTACGACGGGCGGCTGTTCACCTTCTTCCGCGCCGGCGAGGCCTTGCGTGAAAATTTTCTGATGAAGCTGTTCCGTCCGCACGTGGAGAAGCACATGGGCCGGATTTTCACCGGCGCCGCCTCCAGCGCGCCTTACAGCATGGGCTTGTTGCGGTTTGGGATGAAGCACGCCTTGCGCGGGGAAGACCCGTCCATCGTGGCGGTGCGGTAAAGTAATCGTTCAGCGGTTAAATCAAACCACGCTCATCGCAAACTTTTTTCCCGTTGACGCCACCGTCATGCTTGCCAACAGTGATAAGCGCATGGTCAAGGCGGTCGTGGAAGATGCGCAGAAGGCGATCAATGCGCTAAAGTGATTAAAATAATTTTAGTCGTTTGCCTTAAAATCAAAAATTCGTTGCTGGATTACAATCGTGAGCCGTTACAGAGCAATTGTTGCAGAGGTTGCCACGGGCATAGTTCGCAGGGCAGACTTGCCTGAAATACGCTTCAGACGAGATACTCCCGGTGACGACTCGCGCATTTTTGAAAACGATCAACTAGCCCTGCAATTTAAGGATGAGGTGCTGCATCGGTTCACTGAACTTGAAGTAACGGTGCGCCCGGAAGAAGCCAGCATAGGTGGAATCCGGTATTATTGGCAGAACGGTTGTATTGTCGGAGAAACTTATTTATCGCAATGAGAACAGGCTAAATGTGTGCCTGACTTGGATATAATTTATTTTGTTCCGCTCCGGCTTCATCTCATTCAAGCCGTGCTCGTCTCAAAACTTTTCCCATCCCGCTGGCACATGAGTTGCACGACGTGGCGGCCGGAATAAAAACACGGCGGCACACCGCCGCCAGGCATCACCCACTGGCCGGCCATGTAGAAATTTTCCAGACCCGGCAGCGTTTTCTTGAACGGCGTGCGCAGCGCCTGCGGCGTGGGCGACCAGCCCATGAACGCGCCCTCGTGGTTCAGCGTGTAGCGCCACGTCGTGTAAGGCGTCGCCACGTCCGTGAGTTCCACCTGCGCCGTGAGGCCGGGATAATTCCGCTCCAGCCGCGCGAGCGTTTCGGTGCAGATAGATTTTTTCGCCGCCGCGTAACCGTCGGGATTGTCGCGCAGGTCGTTCCAAAATTTCCAGTCCGTGATGAGCAATACCTGCACGACGGTTTTTCCCGGCGGCGCGAACTTGTCGCTGTAGTTGAAGAAGCGCAACGGAAAGCCGTCAATGATTTCGTTGCCGACGTGCATCGGGTCTTTGAACAAAAGAAAATTCAGCGTCGGCTCTTTGGCAAAATCCCGGTTCACACCAAAGCTCAACGTCACGAGCGGGCGGATGCGCGACCAGTTTTCGTAACGCGACTTCAGTTTCGCATCCACAAATTTTCCGCCGAGCAGTTTGAAGATGGTCGTGTAGCCGTCGCCCGCCGAAACCACCGCGTCCGCGCGCTGCTCCGTGCCGTTCTCCAAACGCACGCCCACGGCGCGGCTGTTTTCAACGATAATTTCTTTCACCGTGGAGTTGAACTGGATTTCGCCACCAAGATTTTTGTAGCGCTCCACAATGCTGTCCGCGAAATCTGAACAGCCGCCGGTGATGAAACCCATCTGGCGGTTCGCGAGCAGCGCGAGGAGAAACAGCATGAACCACGCGGGCATCTCCGGCAGGAACAGATGCGTGAGCATCCGGCGCAGGCAGTCGTTTTTGATCGTGCGCGAAAATTCGATGATGTTTTTATTGTAAGACCCGCCCATCCAGCGCAGCGAACGGCGCAAGTGCCAGATTTGTTTCAGCGGCCCGAGCGGCCCGAGCAATTCCACTGGCTGCTCCATCAATTTGAAGATGTCCGTTTTTTGCAGCGAACGAACGCCGGCGAAAAATTCATCAATCAGTTTGGAATCTTCCGGCGCGATTCTTTTCAAGTCAGCCACCAGCTTTTCCAAATCCGGCGTGAAGCTGACGGCGTGACCCGTCGGCTCGTCCACGAAATGAACGTAGTCCGTGAGGTCGGGAAACGTGCGGCCTTTGAACACGCCCAGCTCGTGATAAAGCTGATGGCACGCCAGGCCGGGGCGATGCCCCATCAGATAATGAACGCCGCCGTCAATCAGCCAGCCGTTGCGTTTCCACGCCTTCGCCACGCCGCCCGGCTCCGCGTAATGTTCGAGGATGAGCGCGCGATAGCCATTCATCCGCGCGTAACAACCCGCCGCGAGTCCCGCGAGGCCCGCGCCGATGATGATGACGGATTTTTCTGGCGCGCTCATTTGAACAGCCGGGTTTTCAATCCGCAGGCGCGGGCGAACTTTGCCTGCAAGTCATCGCACGTCCAGAATTCGTCAAATTCCGCGAGCAGCTTGAGCCGCCGGGCGGCGGCGACGTGCAGCACATCACCGCTGCCGCAGAAAATGTCGTCCCCGTGCTTGGCACTCAATTCCTCGGCGGACTCGATCACGCGCGCGGTCGCGAGGTCGCTCTGCCAGCGCAGGCGCGCGGAAGTATTTTCCGCCGCCCGGAGCGCCCGCCACGCCACGCCGCCGTGGGGCGTGGACTGAAGCCGCCGCAAATTGTGGCGCAGTTCAAAGCGCAGCAACGGCCAGTAGGCAAAGTCGGGCGAATGTTGCGCCACCGCCGCGTCCACCGTTTCGGAAAATGAATCGCCCGGATGGAAATACGCGAAGAGCGTGGAAGTATCAGCGTAAATGAGCGGCATAGCGTTCCCTTTCCCGCCGCCGCTGTTCGAGGACGGGGTTCTTGATTTTTGAACCGCCTTTGGCGCGGGCGGCGCGAACCTCCGCCATGATTTCGTCCCACGACGGATCCACCTGCTCGTTCACGGGAACGAGCAACGCGTCCGCCCGCCCGTTGCGAATGACGCGGAGCCGCTGGCCGCGCCGGACCAGGTTCAGGCAACGCGCGGTCTGCTCGTGCAGTTCCTTGGAGGTGACGGTTTTCATGGAGCCAAAAGAGACACCAAAACCGTGTCACCGTCAAGCCTGCGCCGAAGCACACTAATTTTCGGAGCGCGGGTCTGCGACCCGCAGCGCGTCCGCACTTCGAGGCGGTTCAATTTTTCCTACACGCCCTGATTGGCGAAGCTGCTGCGGGTCACAGACCCGCGCTCCGAAAACACTGCCCGCCAAGCGCGCTTGCACGGCGGCGGTAATTCCTGTTCAATTTCATCCAACATTTCGATGATCGCACTCAACGGACATAAACTTTCCATCGCCGAGACCTGGCAGATTTCCGCGCAGAAAAACCCGTGCAAACTCGCGCCCGCTGCGTTGCCGCTCATCCGCCGCAGCCGCAAGCTCGTGGAAAAACTCGCCGCGCAACCGCGCGCCATCTACGGCATCAACACCGGCTTCGGCCCATTGAGCGGCTTCCGCGTGAACGACGCCGACCTCGCGCAGCACCAGATCAATCTGCTGCATCACCTCTCCGTCGGGCAAGGCGCGCTGTATTCCGAAGTGGAAACCCGCGCCATCATGCTCGCGCGCACGAACACTCTCGCGCGAGGATTTTCCGGCGTGCGTGAAGAATTGCTGGAGCTGCTCGTCGCTGCGTTGAATAAAAATATTCTGCCAGAAATTCCCTGCGAAGGTTCCGTCGGTGCGAGTGGCGACCTCGTTCCGCTCGCGCACATGGCGCGGCTGCTCGTTGGTTTCGGTCATGCGAACGTCGGCGGCAAAAGAATTTCCGCGAAAGACGCGCTGAAGAAAAATAAATTGAAGCCGCTCACGCTGCAATGCAAGGAAGGTCTCGCGCTCGTGAACGGCACATCGGTAATGACCGGCCTCGCCGCGCTGTCTGTGCACGAGGCGGAAAAAATTATGCGCTGGTC
>JAYVQV010000421.1:0-5219 GCA_043776855.1 Limisphaerales bacterium
CGGCTCGTCCGCAATAGGCGGAAACTGGCGGACGAGCCGTCCGCGCTCCGAACACGCTGCCGGGCGTCCTTCGAATTTGGATTCACTTTGCATTACAAAGTGTCAGACGACGGCGGCATGATTTTGTTCAAAAGAATTTTTTACAGCTTGTTCTGACGGACGATCTGCTCGAGCAGGTCAATGTAGCCGGTGAAGGCTTTGCGACCGGCCTTGGTCAGCGAACAGGTGGTGAGCGAGCGGTTGTTCTGGTAGGACTTGGCGACGGAAATGAAACCTTCCTCCTGCAAGATGCGGATGTGCGTGGTGAGATTGCCGTCGGTCATGTCCAGCGTGTCGCGCAACTCGGTGAAGGAAAGCTCCGCCGTGCCAGCGAGCGCGGACATGATGGCGAGCCGCCCCTTCTCGTGGATGACGCGGTCGAGTTGGAGGAACAGTTCCGGGTTCACGCGGCGGGATTTTTCTTCTCGGTGAAATAAAGATAGATGCCGTAGGCGAGGTGTAGGCCGCCGAAAATGGTGGCCATAAGTATGTGCGGCGAATGGAAAACTCGATGTATATCAACAATGTCGGTTGCGTAATTGATGATTAAACTAAAGCCCACAAATACAAACGACCACCCGAACCACTTCATACCCCGTGGCATAAAAAATCCTACAGCATGGATTCCAGAGCCAAAACACAGACACCAAACAATAATTAGAAACCAAATTTCTTCTGTATGTCTGCTAGTTCCCCAGTGAGCCGATACAGCGGCTATAATCAAACCGATTAAAAATGTTGGGGCAAGTGCTTGTGCCACACGGCGTGTGGGAGGTGACCAGAATGGCTCGGCTTCTTTTAAGGCCTGTTGCCGAATAAAAAGAGTTGAACAGCCCAAGGCAAAAATTGCTGTGACGGCCCAAACTAAAACAAAGCCCTGATTTGTGTAAAAATCCCATTGCCAGCCAGCAATACCTCCCGCCAAACCAGAAATTCCACAGATGATCATCACCGGCGCGAGTGCGCGGCGGTAGAGCGCGGAGCGTTCCATCAAAGTGCGTATGGTTTGCAGATTTTCCTCGGCCCAGTTCGGATTCATGGCTTTGACTTTGAACCACAAAGTCAAAATGTTCAAGCGGGAATTTTTGGTGGGGGTTTGTCGCGCTGCGACAAATTTTGCCAGCGAAGCTGGCACTTTGAGGTGTGAATAGCTCTGGACGTTTGAACGATTCCGTCGCCTGACGCTGCGCTCGGCGCCGGGCTGGCTCGCAGCGCGAGCCAGCCCACCAGCCTCATCAAATTTTTGTCCCGGAAAAATCACCACCACAGTTTATCGAGCATGGCGTTTTTGAAATTCTCCACCACCCGCCGCTGAAGCGGACGCAGTCCAGACGCTTCGCGTGTCTGAAAACGTCTCGGCACTTTGTCCTAATTATCTGTGTCCATCCGTGTCCATCTGTGGTTAAGCTTTTGCCCGATGCCGCCGCCGAGAAAATTTTCTGCCGCCAACGCCCGCGCCAAAGTGCTGGCGCAATGGCGCGGCGTGGATTACGCGCCGTTGGAAAAAGCGCGGGCGACGCCCGCGCGCACCGCAGGCGAGTTGCTGCCCGCGTTGATGAAGGATTTGCGACTCGACGCGCGGCAGGCGGAAGCAGAGGTGGTGAAAGTCTGGAACGCGCTGATTGATCCGGCGGTGACGGCGCACGCGCAACCAGCGAATCTGCACAAGGGAACTTTGTTCGTGAACGTGGACAGCAGCGTGTGGCTGGCGGAAATCGTCCGCTACCGTCGCAAGGAAATTCTCGAACGGCTCCAGACCAGTTTCGGCAAATCCGTGGTGCAGAAAATTTCCTTCCGCATCGGGTGAGGCCGGGCGCGCGGGCAGATCACTTCGCGCTCGGATCGGGGATGAAGATTTTTTGGCCGACGATCAAGACTTCGGGATTCATTTTCGGGTTCGCGGCCATGATTTGCGCCCGGGTCACTTTCACACCGGCATCGCGATACGCCTTGGCGATGGCGCCCAGACTTTCGCCCGCCTCCACCTTGTGATAGTGGCCTTTCTGCGCCGTGTCCGTCGTGGCGGTGTCATCAGAATTTTTCGGCGTGACGGCGGGCGTCCGGTTCTTCACCGGCGCACCGGCGATGACCCGGCCGAGCTTTTCGATTTGCTGGCTGATGGCTTCGTTATCTTTCTGCCGCTTCTTGTCAACCTCCTGGACTTTTTGCGCGAGGGCTTTCAAGTCGCTGGCGCTGGCGTTGTCCTCGGTCTTCGGCGCGTTCACCTTCTCGCGCAGCTCGCCGATTTCTTTGGCCATCGCATCGAGGCGTTTGCCTTGTTGCGCCTGCGCTTCGAGCAGGTCTTGGATTTGGCCGGACAATTTATCGAGCTGCTGCTGCGTGGCGGATTCCTGGCCGAAAACCGTCGCGGTGGTGAACACGACCAGCAAAATCAAAAATGAAAGCTTCTTCATGCCGGAGAAAATAAACTGCTGCCTGCCAGCGTCAAGTTGAAGTGTATTTCCCGCCAGAGCAAAACCGCGCGGTTTCAAAGGCTACAGCACCGCCGCCCAGCCATGCGCGGCGATCATTGTCCGCACCAGTTGCAGTTGCCGGGCATGGGAAACAATTCCCCGGCGGCCTTTCAAATCTTCACGCGGCACGGCGTAAATCAAATCACACTTGCACAGCGTCGGCCAGTCCAGCCCGTCCGCCGCATCCAGTAAAATTTCCCCCGGCCGCGGCGGACGGCTGGTGCGCTGGCTGGTGCACATGACCACTTCAATCAAGTCCTGGCCGACCGCGCGCTGGGAACTGGAGACAATGACCGCCGGATGCGGCTGGTCCCAATGCGGCGGATGCCAGTTGTAAATTTCAAACGGCTTCATTCGCTCGGTTCGGGAAGCCGGCGCGCAATGTGCCGCCCGATTTTGTTTTCGATTTTTTCCCACGCCGGGTCAGCCGGCAAATCTATGACGATGGGAATGGTCACCATCCTGATTTTTTTTTGCGGCTTCTGGCGGTGGATGACCCAGGTGTCGGCATCAATCGTGTGCACGGTGACGAGGGCGCGGGGCGGGCAGTTCGCCGGCATGACCAGTCGGCGCTTGGAATCGAGCGTGGCGCTTTTCATGGTGGGAAATTTCCCACCCGCCGGTGGCGCTGTCAAACTTGTTTTTCCTCCTCGTTATCCGGCTCGTCCGCGTCCGCGAATTTTATTTTCGATGACGAGACCGAGCATGACGACGAGGATGATTTTAATTTCACGCCATCTTCCCGTATTTCCGAATCTCCGGCCAGAAATACGCCACGGCACCGACAACGAGAATCGTCCCGATGCCGCCGGTGACCACGGAGAGAATCGCGCCGGTGGTGATGGCGTTGCCCATCGCCGGGCCGGCCAGATGCGCGACGAAGCCGGACTCGAATCCGCCGAGTTCGTTCGAGGTGCCGATGAAGAGGCTGTTCACCGCCGAGACGCGCCCGCGCTTGTCATCGGGCGTGAGCAATTGCACGGAGGTGTGCCGCACGACGACGCTGACGTTGTCCGCCGCGCCGCACACGAAGAGCATCGCAAACGCAAACCAGAACCAGACGTGATCCGGCAGCGTGACGCCGAGCCAGTGGCCGAGCGCGTAGTTGTTGAACAGGCCGAAGCCAATCGTGGCCAGCCCGAACACCACGACGCACCACAACAACGCGCGGCCGGCTTTTTGCAACGGCGGGCGGTGCGCGAGATGCAGCGCGCACAGCACGGAGCCGAGCGGCAACGCGGCTTGCAGCAGGCCGAGTCCGTCCGCGCCGGAGTGCAAAACGTCCTTCGCAAACACTGGCAGCAGCGTGGTCGCGCCACCGAGAAACACGGCGAACATATCCAGCGTGATCATGCCGAGGATGAGGCGCTGGGAGAAAACGAAATTGAAACCGGTGGCGAGGCTTTTGAGCGTCATGGGTTCCCCGCGCTTGGCCGCCTGCTGCGCAGCGATCATTTTCACGGTGAAGAAACAGATCGTCGCCGTGCAAAAATTGATGAGATAGATGAATGCCGCCGGGTGGTCGGAATAATTTTTCAGCACGGCGATGAGCGCGCCGCCAATCGCCGGGCCGGCGACGGATGAAAGCTGGAACACGCCGCTGTTCCACGTCACGGCGCGCGGAAACAATTCACGCGGCACGAGGCTCGTGAGAAAGGCGGAGCTGGCCGGCCACAGAAAAGTTCGCGCCGCCGCCGAGGTGAACAGGCACGCGTAAATCCAGCCGACGGGCGCGTGCTGCCACGAGATGAGCGCGAGGCCGAGGCTCGCGGTGGAGCTGACGCCGAGCGCGGTGAGGATGATGCGCTTGCGGTTGACGTTGTCGGCGATGTGGCCGGCGGGCAGCGTGCAGCCGAACATCGCGATCATCTCCACGAGGCCGACGAGGCCGAGCGCGAGCGCGGAGTTGGTGCGTTCGTAAAGTTCCCAGCCGACGGCGACGGTGAGCATCTGCGCGCCGATGACGGCGAACAACCGCCCGGTGAGATACAGCCGGAAATCACGCAGCCGGAACACGGCGTAGTTGTCCGTGGGCAAAGTATTTTCGTTGTCAGCGTCGCGGCTCATCCAGTTCGGCGGACACTTTAGGCGAAAACGATTTTTTTACAAACCGCGAAACGCGGCGGGCATGAAAACGATTTAACCGCAGAGAACGCAGAGAGCGCACAGAATAAAACCTGACGACACTGGCCGAAAACTGACTGCGCCCCCATTCCCAGTCTCTGCGCTCGCTGCGTTCTCTGCGGTTAAATCCCTGGCGGCCTTCACGGCAGAAAACTTTTCTTCAAAGAAATTCTGTGCGAGCATGAGGCCGCATGAACGAGCCGGAAAAACAATCGCCTGAACGAAATTCTCCCGAACGGAAATACCGCTGGCCGTGGTTTTTTTGGGCGTCGGTGTTCCTGTTCATCGCGCTGGCGGTGTTGTGGGTGGGGCTGGCGGCAAAAAAAATCGCGAGCCAGCGCGACGTGAACGCGCCGCTGCCCAGCACCGCGCCGGTGCGTTAAACTTTTCCCGCCTGCATGAGTGATTTTGAAACCAGGTTCGGCGGCATCGCGCGGCTTTACGGCAAAACCGGACTGGAAAAACTGCGTGCGGCGCACGTCGCCGTCATCGGCATTGGCGGCGTGGGAACGTGGGCGGCGGAAGCGCTCGCGCGTTCCGGCATCGGCGCCATCACGCTCGTGGACTTGGACGAGGTTTGCG
>JAYVQV010000422.1:0-5215 GCA_043776855.1 Limisphaerales bacterium
TGCTCACGCATCCGAAGGTGAAGGCGATTTCATTTGTTGGTTCGACGCCCATCGCGCGCTACATCTACGAAACCGGCACGAAACACGGCAAGCGCGTCCAGTCTAATGGCGGCGCGAAAAATTACGTCATCATCATGCCCGACGCGGACGTGGAGAATTCTACGCGCGGCGTCATCGAAGCCGCGTTCGGTTGTGCGGGCGAACGTTGCATGGCGGGTTCAACGGCGGTCGTTGTCGGCGCAGCGGAGAAATTGGTTTTGCCTACGCTCGTCGAAGCGACGAAGCGAATCAAAGTCGGCCCGACCGACCGTGAAGCGCAGCCCGACATGGGCGCAGTCATCTCGCGCCAGCATCGCGACCGCGTGCAGGAATTGATTTCCATTGGCGAGCAGCAAGGCGCGAAAGTTTTGGCGGATGGTCGTGGCGTGAAAGTCAGCGAAGCTCCGAATGGATTTTATGTCGGTGCCACAATTCTCGACCACGTCCAGAGCGGCATGACCGTGGCGAAGGAAGAAATTTTTGGCCCGGTGCTGAACGTGATTCACATGGAAGATTTGGGCGCGGCCATCGAGCTGGCGAACAAGTCCATGTATGGAAACGGCGCGTCCATCTTCACGCGTTCGGGCAAGGCGGCACGCGAATTCAAGCACAGCGCCAAGGCTGGCATGATCGGCATCAACATCGGCGTGCCTGCCTCGATGGCGTGGTTTCCGTTCAACGGCTGGGACGAATCATTCTTCGGCGACCTGCACATGCAAGGCCGCGAAGGCGTGCAATTCTTCACGCAGCAAAAGGTGACCACGAGCCGCTGGTTCAGCTACGGTGAGGGCGACATCTGGCATACGGAAGCGAAGAAATAACTCTCGAAATTTTTCAAACCGGAGTTAAAGTTCACTTGTTATGAGCACGCGAGACGCGCTGATTCAGGAATTGATGAAGCAACCGGAGCAGGTGCTGCGGGAGGTGCAGCACTATCTCGATTCGCTCGTCGAACATGAATCTCACAACGGCAACGGCACAAAACCAAAAGTGTCGTCCGCGTGGCCGGAAAAATACTTCGAGCGAACTGCGGGCGCTTTTGCCGGTGAATCTTTTGAACGGCCACCGCAACTGCCGTTTGAAAAACGCGAGGAGTGGTGATGGCCTGGTTGCTCGACACCAACGCGTGGATCACCTACCTCAAGACGCCGCAATCGCCGGTTCGCGCGCATCTGGAAAGACTCCAGCCCGCCGAAATTCATTTATGTTCTGTCGTGAAGGCAGAATTGCTTCACGGCGCGGAGAAGTATGGCAACCGTGACCGCCGCCATGCGCTGTTGCGCGAACTTTTTGCGCCTTATACTTCGCTGGCTTTTGATGACGTGGCGGCAGCCGCATATGCAAAAATCCGGCACGAGTTGGAAGTTGCTGGAAATGTCATCGGCCCGAATGATTTGATGATCGCAGCCATCGCGCTGGCTGGTAATCATACTTTGGTCACGCACAACACGGCGGAGTTTTCCCGCGTGAGCGGACTGATGGTTGAAGATTGGCAAAAGTAATTTCAAAAAGAGAAGCCATGAGCCTGCTAATTAAAAACGGCGAAATTGTAACCGCGAGTGAACGTTATGTGGCCGACATTTTTTGCGAGAATGAAACCATCACGCGCATTGACTGCGGCATCACGCCGCCGCGCGTCATGTGACCGGTGAGTTGTTTATTCATTTCTCCTGCGGAAGGCTCGCTTGCCGGGCTAGACACGGAGTTGACTCTTGCCGTTGAACTGTTTTTTTCTTCAGAAAAATCTCAACTTTGTGCCGCTTCCCTTGATGAAATGCGGCGAATGTTGAACGGCTTGCGTTGAGTGGTTGGTTTCCGCGCGGCGAATCCGCGTCACGGATGCGCGAGCCGGAAGAACTGGTGCGGGCGCGAGTTGGTGACGACGGTCAGGCATTGACCACCTGCCGGAATCACGGGCGACGTCACGGCGACCCAGTTGGTGCTGGCGAGATTGGTGTTTTGCTGGAGCGTGAAGCAGCAGAACGCGGCGGGCCAGGAAATCGTCACGAGGTTCGTCGGGTAATTGTAATTGATCGCGAGCGGCGGCGTGTTCGTCGGGAACGATTGCAGTTCAAACGCGCCGATGTCGCTGCCGTCTGCGAAATACGGCGACGGCGTGATGCCCTTGGGCCGCAACTGCAAAATTTGGTCGCGATTGAAAAGCGTCGCGCTGCCCATGTCAATCACCGGGCTGCACGGGCCGGGTGCCTGCGTCGGTGTTTCGCCGCCGTTGAGCTGGAGCGGCCCGAGCAGCGGGTCGAGCGGCGCGGTCGGCGTGCCGGTAAAATCAAGGGCCGCCACCCAGCCCAAACTGGTGCCGTCCAGCTTGCCGATGAAATTGTTATGGGAGTTTGTGACGTTGTGAAACACATCCGGCCCTTGGAAAACCATGCTGCCGGTGGTGAAATGAAACGTGGCGTAGTCGCCGGCGACAATGGTGTTGTTGACCGGCAGATACGGCGTGGGCGGCGCGTAAAGGCCGCCGCCGTGCGCGGCACCGTTCGCACCGTTCGCGCCGATGACGCCGCCGCCGATGCCCTGCCCGCCCTTCTTGCCTTCGCCGGGCGCGACCTGATTGTTGTCAATGGTGCAATGCACGATGCCCGTGCAGTCAATCGTGGGGCAGCCTGATCCGAAGAAAATCGCGCCGCCCTCGGCAGCCCCGCCCGCGCCGCCGTTCCCGCCGTTGCCCGCGCCGAAAATCCACGCATCGCCTGCATCGCCGCCGTCGCCGGCGGCAGCGGTGTTGCCGTAAAAAGTGCAGTTGACGATGAACACGTCGCTGTTGCCATAGGCGTCGCACAGCGCGCCACCCTGCGCACCGCCGCCGAAGGCACCGCCGTCGCCGCCGCCATTGCCGCCGTTGCCGCCGTAACTGCCGTTGCCGCCGTGTCCGCTGATGGCGAAATTTCCGGCGAACGTGCAGTCCGTCAGCAGCACGTCGCCGCTGGCGTTGCAGATCGCGCCGCCGCAGGATTTGCCGCCGTTCCCGCCGTTGGCGGTGGAGCCATAGAGGTCGTTCGTGTAGGCGTTGCCGCCGTCGCCGCCGATGGCCTGGCAGCCGGTGAAAAAACAATTGGAGACGGCGACCGTGCAGTGCGCGTCGTTCAGAATGCCGCCGCCCTGCGCGTCCGCGCCGGCAGTGCCGTTCACGTTGCCGAGAAATCCATCCGTGCCGCGCGTGCCCTTGTGGTGGCCGGTGAGCTTCAGCCCGGAAATGGTGATGTTGATCCCGGCACCGGACGTGTGGAACACGCGATCCAGATTGTTCACGATGGCGAGATTCGTCGGGCCGGGGCCGATGAGGGTGACGTTATGGATGAGCGGCAGTTCGCCGCCCGTCAGCGAAATGGTCTGGCCCGCGAGCGCGGCGTCAAACTTGATGGTGTCGTTCGCCGCGTAATTGGCGACGGCGTGGCGGAGCGTGCCAGGGACATCCACGTCGGCGGTGCTGGTGACGTTCCAAGTGACGGCGCGGAGCGGCATGGAAGCGAGGACGAGAAACAGGCCGGCGAAAAAACGAAATGCGTTCATAGTTTTCCCTTCCGAGGTTGCAAACACAATGCGGCCATTCGCGGTCGTGTTCAAGGACAATCACGCGTTTTTGGCTGGCTGCCTTGGCTCTTTGCGTGTTAATTGCCGGTGACAGCAACATCATTCCGCTTATGCCACTCATCATCAAAAACGGCGAGATCGTCACGGCGGACTCCCGCTACGTCGCGGACATCCTGTGCGAGAACGAAACCATCACGCGCATTGATAAAAATATTTCTGCGCCGCGCGGTGCGGAAGTGATTGATGCGAAAGGCAAATTCGTTTTCCCCGGCTTTATTGATCCGCACGTCCACATCTACCTGCCATTCATGGGCACGCTTGCGAAGGACGATTACATCACTGGCAGCGAAGCGGCCCTAGTCGGCGGCACGACGACACTTATCGAAATGTGCTGTCCGGCGCGCAAGGACGATGCGCTGAAAAGTTTCGAGCTTTGGATGAAGCAGGCCGTCGGCAAGTCCGCGTGCGACTTCACGTTCCACATGGGCGTGACGAAGTTTGACGACAAGTCCGAGAAGCAACTCCGCGAGATCGTCAGGCGCGGCATCAGCTCGTTCAAAGTCTTCCTCGCTTACAAAGGCGCGTTCGGCGTGGATGACACGGAACTCTACCGCACACTCAAGCTGGCCAAGGAACTCGGCGTCATCGTCACCGCGCATTGCGAGAACGAAACGCTCGTCAGCGAACGCTGCAAGGAATTGATTGCCGCCAAAAAAACCGGCCCAGAATTTCACGAGCCGAGCCGTCCTGTGCAAGTCGAAGCCGAGGGCGTGCATCACTTGATGACCTTTGCCGAACTCACCGGCGCGGCCACCTACATCGTCCACTTGAGTTGCAAGGAAGCATTGGCCGAAGCCATCGCCGCGCGCCAACGCGGCGTGCGCGTCGCGGTCGAGACGCTCATCCAATATCTCACGCTCGACAAAACTTATGCGGAGAAGCCGAAGTTTGAGGGCGCGAAATTTGTCATGTCACCGCCGTTGCGGGACAAACGGAATCAGGAAATTTTGTGGAACGGCCTGCGTGATGGACTTGTGCAAACTGTCGCCACCGACCACGCGCCGTTCGATTTCCGCAAGCAGAAGGAGATGGGCAAAAATGATTTTACCAAAATCCCCAACGGCATCCCGTCACTCGAGGAACGCGTGAACCTGCTCTACACCTACGGCGTGAAGACGGGCAAGATTGATTTGCACACGTTTGTGAATGTGCTTAGCACGCAAGTCGCGAAGACCTTCGACCTCTTCCCGCGCAAAGGCACGATCCAGCCTGGGGCGGACGCCGACCTCGTGGTGTTCGATCCGAACTATCGCGGCAAAATCTCCGTGAAGACACAGCACATGAACCTCGATTACAGCGCGTTTGAAGGCTGGAAACTGGAAGGCCGTCCGAGCCACGTCACCGTGCGCGGGCAAGTCGCGGTGCGCGATAGAAAATTTGTCGGCAAACACGGTCACGGGAAATTTCTCCAGCGCCAGCCGAGTCATTTTTGAGTTTTGTCCGGGAATTCTTAATACTAACAGAAGTGGTGCACCCAATAGGAGTTGAACCTATAACCTGCTGATCCGTAGTCAGCCGCTCTATCCAATTGAGCTATGGGTGCGCCCAAAAAAGGAGCGCC
>JAYVQV010000423.1:0-5209 GCA_043776855.1 Limisphaerales bacterium
TTGGCTCGGCGGCACCTTGACCAACCACGCGACCGTCAAGACCTCCATCAAGCGCCTCAAAGAAATTGAGCGCATGGAAACCGACGGCTCCATCACCGACTACGTCAAGCAAGAGCAGTCCGTCATCCGCCGCGAAGGCGCGCGGTTGCACAAGTATTTCGACGGTCTCCGCGACCTCGACAAGATGCCCGCCGCGATGTTCATCGTGGACCTCAAGCGCGAGCACAACGCCGTCGCTGAAGCCCGCGTCCTCGGCATCCCGGTCGTGGCCCTCGTGGACACGAACAGCGATCCCGACCTCGCCCAGTATCCGATTGCCGCGAACGACGACGCCATCCGCTCCGTGCGTTTGATTCTCCAGGCTGTCACGCAAGCCATCACGCAGGCCCGCGCCGAGTTTGAATCCAAGCGCGCCCGCAAGGTCAGCGACGAAGCCGCGCCCGCTGCTGCTGCTCCGGCGGCCGAAGTAGCCGTCGCTGCTTAAGAAATAATTCCTGAACGGGGCGTGAAAATTTTTTCACGCCCCGTTCTTTCAACTCTCAACTTTCAACTTTTTTTATGGCTGAAATCACCGCACAGAACGTAGCCAAGCTCCGCGAGATGACGGGCGTTGGCATGATGGAATGCAAAAGGGCGCTCGTCGAAGCGCAGGGCGAGATCGAGACCGCCGTGGACCTCCTCCGCAAATCCGGCGCGGCCAGTGCCGCCAAGAAAGCTACCCGCGATGCCCGCGAAGGCGTCATCGCGCAGTCCATCGCTGCCGGCGGCAAATCCGGCGTGCTCGTGGAAGTGAATTGCGAAACGGACTTCGTCGCGCGCAACGAAGCCTTCCGCGCTTTCTGCGACGACATCGCCAAGAAAGTTTTGGCCGATGCGAACGTGAATCTCGACGCCGACCGCGAAGCCGCCGTCGGCAAGATGGGTGAGAACATCAAGTTCCCGCGCAATGCCCGTATGGAAGTTTCCGGCAACGGCGCGGTCGCCGCTTACATCCACACCGGCGCGAAAGTCGGCGTGCTCGTCGAAGTCGGCTGCGGCAAGGCCGACACCACGGCGAAGGACGAATTCAAGCAGCTCGTCAAAGACATCACGCTCCAGATCGCGGCGGGTTTCCCGCTCGTTGTTTCCCGCGAAAGCGTCGCGCCCGAAGTCATCGCCAAGGAACGCGAGATCGCTGCGAACTCCGACCGCTTGAAAGGCAAGCCCGCTGCCGCGATGGAAAAAATTCTCCAAGGCGTGCTGGATAAATTCTTCCAGACCTACTGCCTCGTGGATCAAGGCTTCGTGAAACGCAATTCCGAAGTCAGCGTCAAAGAACACGTCGCGCAGATCAGCAAGCAGATTGGCGATGAGATCGTCATCCGCCGTTTCGTCCGCTTCCAAGTCGGCGAAGCCGCGGCGTAAGCGATTCATTCAAACTTCCAAGGCGTCCAGCGATGGACGCCTTTTTTGTGTAGCAGCAGGCATCCCTGCCTGCCGTAGAGCCGGGCTTCCAGCCCGGCGGAAAAAACCATCCGCCAACCCTGACGGCTTCGGCAAATCCGTGAGCCGTTCCCCGATCCGTCGCTCATTCCGGGCGGCTGGAAGCGCGCCCTCTACGTCAGGCAAGGATGCCTGACGCTACGAGGCCATTGCGGAGCGCGGCTCTGTGAGCCGCAGCCCGTCCAAATTTTACGCGCCGTTTCAAATGAGGTCGCAGGGCCAACCGGCGGGTCGGCCCTCCCACCGAAGGCGGCGCAGCAGCGCAGCCTTACTAGGAACGCCTTTTTTATTGGCCGCTTTCAATTTGAATTTTCGCCGTTATGGGCGAGAATCCTGCCGTGAACCGAAAAATCCTTTTGCCCGTCGCCATGTTTCTGCTGGCGGCTTCCCTGCTGAATAGTTCCGCGCAAGGCACGTCCTTTTTTTATCAGGGCCGTTTGAGCGACAACGGCACGGCGGCGTCCGGTGTTTATGAATTGCGCTTCGCGCTCTTCGACGCGGTGATCAACGGCAACGCCATCAGCGTGCCGCAGACGAATTTTGGCGTGGTGGTGACGAACGGATTGTTTGAGACGAACCTCAATTTCGGCGCGGTGTTCACCGGCACGAACTACTGGCTGTCCATCGGCGTGCGGACGAATGGAAACACGAACGGCTTCACACTGCTTGCGCCGCGCCAGCCGCTGCTGCCGGTTCCGTATGCCATTTTCGCGAACACGGCGAGCAACGTCCTCGGCTCGGTCTCCGCCACGCAGCTCGTCGGCACGCTGCCCTCGGCGCAGGTGTCGGGAAATTATTTTGGCTCGGTCAACTTCACGAACGCGACGAACAGCTTCTTCGGAAAATATTTCGGCAACGGCGTGGGCCTGACGAATCTCAACGGCTCGATGATTGCGACCGGCACGGTGGCGGACGCACGGCTTTCGACGAATGTGGCGCTGCTGAACACGAACCAGATTTTTTCCGGCGTCAATGTTTTCAACAACGCGACGAACAGTTTCACCGGCAATTTTTTCGGCAACGGCCTCGTCGGCTGGATTCCGATTCCCAGCAACTCCGTGCAGGCGGTGCGCGACACGGGCTATCTGCTGTTGAGTTCCAACCTCACCACCGTCACGTTGCCGCCCACGGCATCACTGCTGGTCGGCGACATCGTGCGGATTTCCGGCGCGGGCAGCGGCGGCTGGCGGCTGGCGCAAAATGCGGGGCAGGTGATTTCGGGATTATTTCTTAACGCGAGCAATTCCGTCTGGCTGCCGTCGAACGCGGGCATCATCGGCTGGCAGTCGCTCGCCTCTTCTGCCGACGGCTTGAAGCTGGTCGGCGCGGCGACCAGCACCGGCGGTGGCATCTTCAGCTCGACGGACGCCGGCAAAACGTGGAGCACTTCCATCTTGAGTTATTCGCCGTTGTCCATGACGTCCTCCAGCGACGGGTCGGTGCTGGTCGGCGTGGTCAATGGTGGCGGCATCGTCATGTCCACCAACACGGGTGCGACCTGGCAGTTGACGACCGCGCCGAATCCGCTGGCCTGGACGTGCGTGGCGTCCTCGACCGACGGCAACCGGCTCGCGGCGACCATCAACGTCGGCAATATCTACACTTCCATCGGCGGTTCCAACTGGACTCTCCGCGCCTCTCCGTTGGGGTGGAATTCCATCGCCAGTTCCGCCGACGGCAGCAAGCTGGCGGCGGTGGTGCTCGGCGGAAAAATCTGGACCTCCGCCGACTATGGCGTGAACTGGACGCAGCAGGGGAACGCGCCCACGACCAACTGGGTTTCCATCACTTCCTCCGCCGATGGCAGCCGTCTCGCCGCCGCCGTGAACGCCGTGGGCGGACACATTTACACCTCGGCCGACTTTGGTGTGAACTGGACGTTGCAGGGCGGCTCGCCGACGAACTACTGGTATAACATCGCCTCGTCCTCCGACGGCGGACGGCTGTTTGCTTGCGCGAGTCCCGGTGGCGTTTATGTCTCGGTCAATGGCGGCGTCAGTTGGACGCGGCAGGTCATCCCGACCCAGAACTGGCACGCCGTCGCCTGCGCGGACGACGGCACGAAGGCCGCCGCCGCCTGCTATCTCGCCGCTTCCGGGAACGGAATTTTTTATCAGCAGCTCGCGTCGCAGTTCACCTCGTCCACCGTCGGCGTCAACGGCTCGGTGTCCGGCGGCCCCGGCACGGCGGTGGAACTGCAATACATCGGCAACGACGTTTCGGGCAACGCCGCCTTCCTGCCCATCGGCGGCACGGGGACGATCTGGGGGAATTAAACAACCTTTTTTGCGAGCAACGCTTCTGCCGATGCCCGCGATTTAATTTTCAATTCTCGTCCCGCCGCTGAATCCGCTAACTTCAAGCCAGCCAGAAAAACTGGCGGGTAGAACATGGAAAACAACATCCAAAAAAAATCGGAGCCGTTGAGCCTCAAGAAAACTTTTCTCTTCCTCACACTAGCAGTTTTGTGTTTTCACGCCGCTTACTCGTCGCTGAAATTTCCGGTCGCCGGACTTTTTATTTTTGGCTACGCCTTTGGGCTGGTGAAGCTGTGCGAGCAATCTTCCGTGCGCCGGGCTTTTTATTTCGGATTGGTCACGGGCTATCTTTGCTACGCGCCGCAGACACTTTTCATGTGGAGCATCTTCGGCCCGCTCGCGCCGGTGCTGTGGCTGGTGCTGGCGTTTTGGGTTGGCTTGTTCACGGCGATTGCCTGCGGCTGCATC
The DNA here is from genome assembly GCA_043776855.1 of Limisphaerales bacterium. GTDB lineage: Bacteria > Verrucomicrobiota > Verrucomicrobiia > Limisphaerales > UBA11358 > UBA11358. The sequence continues at coordinate 4,209 of JAYVQV010000423.1, forward strand.
CGGCGCTGGGGCAAAGCCAAAGCGGCGTGGCTGATTCCGGTGGTGTGGACGGGCGCAGAGTATTTTCGGAGCGAACTGTATTATCTGAAATTCTCGTGGCTGAATGTAGGGTATGCGTTGCCAACGTCGGTGGTTGGACTTTTGAAAATCTTTTTCAAGATGGGAATGTATGGCGATGGCTTTTTGATTTTTCTCGCCGTTGTTACTATGTGGTGCTGGTTAAGAATTAAAATTTCAATTTTTCAACTATTGTTAGTCGTGGGACTTGGCTTGTTCTATATGGCAATGGCTTTTCCAATGGAATCGCACCCGCCAAAACCGCCTGTATCTTTGGTAGGAGTCCAAATGGAATTCCCTCCTGCGGGTGTTATTCCAAAAATCCTCAACCAAGCCCTCGCCAAAAATACCAACGCGCAAATTTTCGTCTTGAGCGAATACACTTTGAACGAGCATCCCGGCGGCGTGCCGGATGCGTTGAAAGATTGGTGTCGCACAAACTCGCGCTTTCTCGTAGTCGGCGGAAAACAGTTCGTCACGAACGACGTTTATTACAACACCGCCTTCGTCGTCGGCACGAACGGCGACATCGTGTTCCAGCAAGCCAAGAGCGTGCCGATTCAATTCTTCGCTGACGGCCTGCCCGCGACGAAGCAGGAATTGTGGAATTCGCCGTGGGGCAAGATCGGCATCTGCATCTGCTACGACTTGAGCTACACGCGCGTGACGGACGAACTCATTCGCCAAGGCGCGCAACTGCTCATCGTCCCGACGATGGACGTGGAAAATTGGGGACGACATCAGCATGAGTTGCATTCGCGCGTCGCGCCCGTGCGCGCGGCGGAATACGGCGTGCCGATTTTCCGGCTGGCGAGTTCGGGGATTTCGCAAGCCGTCACTGGCTACGGCAGCGTCATCGCGCAAACCCGGATGCCAGGTCCTGGAGAAATTTTGTCCGCGCAACTGCGCTTGCCGAGACATGGTTCATTGCCGCTGGATAGAAT
>JAYVQV010000424.1:0-5186 GCA_043776855.1 Limisphaerales bacterium
GGAGAGGGGATTTTTATTTGGCAAACCATTGGCCTCCTCTCCCCGGCCCATAGCCGCTGTCGCTGCTCCTCCTCCGAGGAGGAGAGGGAGTGGCATCCAGCGCGAAGCACAACCGGGTCAAGCTGCACCCGGGGATGGCGGTGGGGGATCTGCTGAAATTCCATTCTGACCGCGACATTTTTGACGGAAACAATTTTGACACCAATGGCTTCGCAGCGCTGGACGGCAGAATTAAAACGGTAGAATTAAAACTTGCCCGCCATCCGCTTTTCGCCAAGATTTCCCGCCACGCAGTTTAACCATCCAAACCAAATAAATTTATGGGACGCATCTACAACAACATCGTCGAAACCATCGGCCATACGCCGCTGGTCAAATTGAACAAAGTCACCGCCGGACTCGACGCGACCATCGCGCTCAAGTGCGAATTTTTTAATCCGCTCGGCAGCGTCAAGGATCGTATCGGCATGGCGATGATTGATGCCGCCGAAAAAAGCGGCGTGTTGAAACGCGACACCATCATCATCGAGCCGACGAGCGGCAACACCGGCATCGCGCTCGCGTTCGTTGCGGCGGCGAAGGGCTACAAGATTATTTTGACGATGCCCGAAACGATGTCGCTCGAACGCCGCACGTTGCTGGCGATGCTCGGTGCGAAACTCGTTCTGACGCCCGGCGCGGAAGGCATGAAGGGCGCGATTGCGCGTGCCGAAGCGCTCGCGAAAGAAACGCCGAACTCGTGGATCCCGCAACAGTTCAACAATCCGGCGAACCCGGCGATTCACTCCCAGACGACCGCCGTGGAATTGTGGGAGGACACGGATGGCAAGATTGATATTCTCGTCGCCGCCGTTGGCACGGGCGGAACCATCACCGGTTGCGTTGAAGCCATCAAGCCGAAGAAGGCTTCGTTCCAAGCCATCGCCGTTGAGCCGAAAGATTCTCCGGTCATTTCGCAGACGCTCGCGGGGCAGCCGGTGAAACCCGGCCCGCACAAGATTCAAGGCACGGGCGCGGGATTCGTTCCCGGCAATTTGCATTTGAAAGACAGCGCGGGCAATCCGCAGATCGTCGAGTGCGTTCAAGTTTCCAACGACGACGCGTTTGCGATGGCACGCCGCCTCGCGAAGGAAGAGGGTCTGCTCGTCGGCATTTCCACCGGCGCGAATGTCGTGGCGGCGATTGAAGTGGCGAAGCGTCCGGAAAATAAAGGCAAACTCATCGTGACCATCGCTTGCTCCACGGGCGAACGTTATTTGAGCACCGCGCTCGCCGCCGAGGCGAAGGCAGAAGTGGGCGGCTGATTTTGGTTGGAGGTTTTATGGCGCGCAGATTTAACAAAAATCTGCGCGCCTTTTGTTTGGGTGCAGCTTGACCCGGTTGTGCTTCGCGCTGGATTCCACTCCCTCTCCTCCTCGGAGGAGGAGAGGGCCGGGGAGAGGAGGCCGATGGTTTGCGAAATTAAAAATCCCCTCTCCCCAACCCTCTCCCCGCTCGTGCCTCGCGGGGCGAGGGAGCCAGACCGCAACAGTGTCAAGCTGCACCCCGGTCAAAGCTCATCCTCGCGCTCGGTGTAAAAAAGCTGATGGGCGCGCGGAAAATCCGCCTCCGGCACGAAGACTTGGGCGGGGCGGTTGAGGTCGCCGTCGTCTGGCGCGGCGGCGTCCACGAAATTCTGCGTGGCGGCGATGCCGTGCTTTTCGAGCATCATCACGAGCATATCCGTGTTGATGAACGGGCCGGTGTAAAACAGTTTCACTTCGGAAGTTTAGCCACAGATTTACCCGGATGAAACACCGATTAGGGAATCGCGAGGCGGTTGGTGGCGAGGCCGGTGGCCTGCCAGCAGGTTTGCAGGCCGTGGCTGGTCGTGGATTGCACGCTGCCATCACCGAGGAGGAGGTTGCCGCTTTTTTTGTGGCGCTCCATTGTCCAACTGATCGGTGCGTTGGTGGAAAGTTCAAGCCAGCCGGATTTTATCGGCGCGCCATTCAGTTCAAAATTGTCATCGCCGGAAAGCAAACCTTGCGGGTTGGAATTATTTTGCATTCCAAAGAAGTAACTGACATGGCCGGGAAGGTCGGATGAAAAATTGGTGGCGGGCAGGGGACGCCCCTCGTCTGCCGGGCAAATCAAAATTTTTGGCGTGGCAAGTTCGTTGCTCATTACAAAAAAATTTATCCAAGCATTACGTCCGTTATTCAGTTTCATCGTGCCACCGTTTGTGACGGAAGTTTCAAATGGATATTTATCATCGTGATCCCCCGCCCAAATTCTTTCTGCGAGGCCGATTTGTCTGAGGTTGTTGGTGCAGGCGATTTTTCGTGGGGTTCTCGAACCGCCGTTTGCCGGCAAAAGCATTGCGGCTAGGACGATTAACACGAAAATGACAACCACAACTTCCACCAGCGTCAGTGCCTGGTTGCTTTGGTTGGAGCAGCGCGGTTTCATGGAATGAAAAACCGGTTGGTGGTGAGGCCGGTTTGCTGAAGTTGGTTTCGCAGTTGGAAGCTGTAGCGCATTTCGACGCTACCATCATTAAGAAGGATGTTGCCGCAAATTGTCCGCTTCTTGAAAATCATAAAAGAAGTTTCGGCTAAACCATGGCGTTTGGAATCCCACGTCAACGACGCGTTAGTCGCTACATTGATGAAGCCGTAGTTCGCCGGTGCATTGTTGAGGAGAAAATTACCATCGCCGGAAAGAATGGCGGCGGCGTTGGTGTCTTTGGCGTCGAGGCCAATGAAGTAGCTGATTTTATTTTTCAAATCGTCGCCCCAGTTGGTTGCGGCGCTGCCGTGCTGGGAATCTTCCGGGCAGTAGATGACTTTGGGCGTGCTCAATTCGTTGGACATGACTTGGAAAACTTTCCACGCGTCGGGCGTGGTCATCCATTCCATCGCGCCGCCGTTAGTCACGGAAACTTCCATGGGATACTTGTCGTTGTTATCGCCCGCCCAGATTTTGTAAGCGAGGCCGAGTTGCTTGAGGTTGTTGACGCAATAGATGTAGTGGCGGTGGGGTGGACGGGAAATTGCCGGGAGCAATAGCATCGCCAGAAACGCGATGACAAAAATCACGACGACGGCTTCGATGAGCGTCATCGCGCGGTTTCTTTTTTGGGAGCAATGAATTTTCATATAGCAGATTCTCTAGCATCCGCAATGCCGAGCGGATTTGCAGGGCTTTTCGCGGGCGGCAGTTTCATTCTGCGTGAGGCTCACGCATTTTGGCGTGAGGTTCACACGTTACCTGCTTCCTTCGCCCTTCGGAGGGTGAGAGGAAGAAGCGCACATTCCCTGCAAATCTGGTTGAATAGTGGGCTTTGTGATGAGGTTCAAACGCCCGGGTTTGGCACGGAAACCGGCCGCTTGGTTTGCCTCGCGAAGCTTCGCAGCTCGAATCCGTGTAAATCTATTCGCCGATACCGGCTTCAATCCAGCAATTCGGCCAGCCGTTTGTTCTTCCGCTTCAATTCATCCAGCAGGCGGTCGTAGCGGTGGATACGGACGACGGAGCGGCTGATGAGATAGACGCCGAGCGCGACGAGGCCGAGGTTCAGCAGGAGCAACGGCACGAGCCAGTGCAGGACAGAATGAACTTCGTAAGATTTTGACGTGGCGATGAGCACGCTCAAGACCGAGAGCGGAAACGCAAACACCGCGATGCCCGTCCGCATGGCCGAGAGCGACGTGCGCTTCTCGGCGAGCAGCAACTGGACTTCGTTGAACGTCATGGTGTCGAGGCCGGTGGCGTCTGATTTGTTATCGTGTGATGGTTTCATGTTGGCGAAGGCCGCAACTGGAAGCTGGCGGTCCCAGTCTGCGTTATTTCTTCGCGGGTGAATTCGTCCCCAAGTCCGGCGTGAGCGGCTTGATGATTTCGCCAATCAAATCCGGCTTGGCCGCGTCGCGCAGCAGCACGGGGTATTTCTCGCCGCCGTGATAATTCAGCGGGCGCGTGGTGTAAAAATCATTTTCCACCGTGAGCAAGGCGATTGCCGCTTTGTTTGTCGTGGCCGAACTGACGGCCTCGCGCAAAATTTTATCCGAATAGGCGCGGCCGTTCACGGCCACGAGTTTCATGCCTTGATTGATGCCCGCCTGATCCGCCGGCGAACCGGGCAGCACGTCGCCGATGCCGCCGTCGTTGCTGATGCCGAAGCCGAGGGAATAATTCAGGTCAATCATCTTGCGCTGGCCCTCGCGGATTTTTAGCCACGCCGGAGCTTCGTTGGTGAAGGCCAGTTTCCATCCGCCATTCTCAATCCCGCCGATGGGCGCGCGCGGCGCAAGGTCATAAACGCGCTGCTGGAAAAAGTTTTTCCAGTCGTAGGCCGCCGTGTCGTTGAGCGCGTGAATCACGTCGTCAAAATTGTAGGGCAGAACTTTCGGGTCAGAATTTTTTCCGCCGTGAAAACTTTTGCAGAAATCATCAAGTGACTTTTTCCCTTTGGATTGCTGACGGATGATCGTGTCGGCTTCCAGCCAGATCAAATCGCCTTCGGGATAAAAATCCACGTTGCGGCGGCGGCTGTCGCCGGTGCCGGGAGCGTCGTAGAGCAGTTGCGCGGCGATGGCGGTGTCGGCGAGCGAACGCCAGTTGCGGCCGTCGCGGACATCCATCCGGGCGGCGGTGAGCGCGAAGGCGGAGCGGAAATTCGTGGTCGTCATCAGGCCGCTGCGCGCGGCGAGGACCTTGCCGAGATAATCGGTGAGGCCCTCATAAACCCAGAGCAGTTCGCCGTGCATCGGTTGCTGGTAGTCGGGCGTGGCGAGTCCGGCGGGCCGGCGAAATTTTCCATTCCACGAGTGCGTGAGTTCGTGCGGCAGCAAGTCGGCGGCGGCGGTGCGCGCGTCTTCGTCCGTGAGAAAATTTTCTGACGTGCGGTTGTCGCTCGACTCGTGATGCTCCAAGCCGAAGTGCGCGACGTGTTCGCTCAACGTGAGGAGAAAATGGTAGTCGCGATAATGCCGCGCGCCGAACAGCGCTTCCGCTTCGCGCAGCAGCTTCGCGAAACGGGCTTCGTCCTCCGGTTTGATTTCCAGATTGGCGGCGGCATCGGCGGCGATGTGCAACTGGCGCGTGACTTTTTCGCCGGGCGCGAGATCAATCGTGCGGAAAAATTCTCCGGCCAGCACCGGCGAATCAATCAAGGTTTCCAATGAAGCGTCGGCGAAATCAAT
>JAYVQV010000425.1:0-5176 GCA_043776855.1 Limisphaerales bacterium
CCATCAAATCCGCTGCTACCAGTTGCGCCGCCGCGCACCGGCGGAGCAACCGCTGGCCAACACTTTCAAATATGTGTTTCCGAAAAAACATTTTCACCCCACCTGACCTAGAACTATTGACACACCGATTTTCACACTGCCACTGACCAACTACTAATGACACTTGCCCGTCCATCTGTGGTTAAAAAACTTTTCACCCCGCCTCCCCACACTTGCAGTCGCCGCGCAAAATGAGTAACTCAACCGCGTGCAATCTGCCGAATCCAAGCGAACCCTCGCCGTCTGGCTCGCGGCGTTTTTTCTCGCCGCCCTCGGCGCGAAGCTGTGGACGATTCAGTTGTGGACCACGAACCTTCCCTTCTGGGATCAATGGGACGAAGCCCGCCTGCTCTTCAAGCCGTGGCTCGAAGGCACGCTGACGTGGAGCGACTTTTTCATACCGCACAACGAGCACCGCATCGTCTTCACGCGCCTGCTGGATTTGCTGGAAGTGAAACTCAACGGCCAGTGGGACATTTATCTGCAAACCGTCGTCAACGCCATCATCCATCTCGCGTTCGGTTGCGGCCTGATCGCCGCCATCTGGAATTTCACCCGGCGCAAACATGCGGGGTTGATTTGTTTTTTGCTCCTGCCGTTTTTTGCGCTGCCGTTCGCGGCGGAAAACACCATCCACGGCTTCCAGTCGCAATTTTATTTCACCAACCTTTTTTCTGTCGCCGCCATTCTTGGCCTCGGTTTCTGCAAACCCTGCAGCGGGGCGTGGTTCGGCGGACTGCTCGCGGCGGTGCTGGCGATTTTCACGATGGCCTCGGGCTTTCTCGCGGCGGCGGCGATTATCGGTTTGATGATTTTGCGCGCGGTGAAACATCGCGGTAGTGATGGTGGTGGTGATTTTCGCGCTGCGAAAATCCCGTCGCCGAGCGCAGCGTCAGGCGACGGAATCTTCCCGCCGCGCGGCATTTCGCAGAATGAAATTTTGACCGCGCTGTGCGGCTTGGCGGTCATCGCGCTCGGCCTCGCAGTGAAAGTCAGCGTCGCCCAGCACACGCAGCTCCAGTCCGCCACCGCCGCCGATTTTCTGGCGACGCTGCTGGAAAATCTTGCGTGGCCGTTCGGACAACACGCATGGTTGCTGCTGCTCACCTGCGCGCCGCTGGCATTGCTCGCGGTAAATTATTTTCGCGGCAAAATCCAAAATCTGCGGGCGACGGAATTTGTCCTCGCGCTGGCGGGCTGGAGTTTTTTATCGGCGCTCGTGCTGGCTTACGGACGCGCGCGTATCGCGGAAAGCAGCCGCTACCTCGACGCCTTGGCAATGCTGCCGCTGGCCAACAGCGCCGCGCTCTTCGTGATCGCAGCGGAAAACACTTTCGCGCCACGCTTGAAAAAATTCGCCCTGCCCCTCGCGCTGTTGTGGTCAGGCATTTTGATTTTCGGCCAGGTGCAAAGCTCGCGCGCCGTCGCGGAGACTTATCTCGAAGGCACGCGCGGCTGGGGGCTGGCGCAGGTGGAAAACGTCCGTGCGTTCCTCGCCACCGGCGATGAGGCGGTGTTGCGAAACGCGCCGCGCGAAGCGAAGCCGTATTGGAGCAACGATTGGCTCATCGAAATTCTCCACCAGCCAAAGCTGGTCGCCCTGCTGCCCACCGAGTTCGCAGCGGCGGCAAAAATAAACGCGCCAACTGGACGCGGCTCCACTGCGGCCCTGTGGCTCGTGGATCACGCGGTGTTTTTTTTGTGCGCCGGACTTTTTTTAAGCGCGCTGCTCGCCGCCAGCGCGCTGCGGCAGCCGGGAATTTCCCCGCGCAACTCCGGCTTGGCGTGGCTGTGCGTTCTGCTCCTCGCGCTCACCGTCGGCATTGGTGCGTTCTGCTATCGCGGCGTTGACCGCATGAGCTACGCCGCGTCGCTGCACAAAAAACTCGCGATGGTTTACGCCAACTCCGGGCGAACAACGGATGCGCTGATTCACTTTCGCGCCGCACTCGCGCTCCAACCGGGCGATGTCGAGGCGCAGAAGTCTGTGGAAATTTTGACGACGCGAAACACGATTCCCCCAGCGGTTCCCGCCCAATGAAATTCCCGCGCATCAGCCGTCGCAAATTCATCGCCAGCCTTTTACTGGCGACGCCGTGCGCGGCGGTCGCGGATGCGAAGTGGCTCGAACCCACCTGGCTCAAAACCCGGCGGCTGCGGATTGGTGCCGGCCCGGCCGCCCACCGGTTCGTTCATTTCACCGACCTTCACCACAAAGGCGACCGCGCGCTGCTGGAATCCGTCATCAAAACCATCAACGCGCAGTCGCCGGATTTTGTGTGCTTCACCGGCGACCTCATCGAGGATGAAAAATTTCTGCCGGAAACGTTGGAACTTTTATCCGGCATCAAGTCGCCTTTATTTGGCGTGCCGGGCAACCATGATTATTGGAGCAAGATTTCGTTTGCGCCGGTTCATAAATGTTTTGAAGCAACTGGCGGCGCCTGGTTGATGGATGAGTCGCGCAAAATTGCCGACGGCAAAATCAATCTCATCGGCGCCACCTGCGCCCATGCCAATCAGGCGATGGTTCCGCTGGAACATTCCGTAAAAAATATTTTACTCATGCACTACCCGGCGTGGGCGAAGAAACTCGGCGATCAGAAATTTGATCTCATGCTGGCGGGTCATTCCCACGGCGGTCAGGTGCGAATTCCTTTTTATGGCGCGCTCATGGTTCCATTTGGTGTGGATGAATATGACCTGGGATTTTTTCAAACGCCAGCCGGCCCGCTCTACGTCAATCCGGGCATCGGCTACATTTTCAACTACGACTTCCGCTTCAACTGCCGCCCGGAAATCACCGTGATTGAGATTTGATTTCGCGGCTTGTATCGTGCCGCGAATGTCGTCGCCGGAAAAAATTCCTTCACCGCTCGCCGCGCCTGCTCGCCGGGACGAAGCCGGCTTGCGAAGTCCGGTCGGCTCCGTCTGGGGCGTGGGCGAAGAGCGCGCCCGGCTGCTCGCACGCTTGGAAATTTTCACCGTCGAAGATTTGTTGCTGCATAAACCGCGTCGTTACGAAGACCGTCGAAAATTTCTCCCCATCCGCGATTTGAAAGTAAAGGAACCCGCCACGGTGCGCGGAAAAATTATTGCGGCGGGCATCAAGCGTTTCAAAAAAGGCACGCGCTCGATGTTCGAGTGCGTGTTCGATGACGGCACGGCGCATCTCTACTGCCGCTGGTGGCAGGCGCAGGCGTGGATGCCAGACTGGTATGCGGTCAATCGCGAGTTCCTCATCTATGGCAAATTGGACGACGCCAAAAAACCGCGCACCTTCACGCATCCCGAGACGGAATACTGCGAGCCGGGCGATGACGAATTCATCCACGTCAACCGCATCGTGCCGGTGCATCCGCTCACCGAAGGGCTGACGGCGCGCGTGATGCGTTCGATCATCTGGCGCGCGCTGGAGAAGTTTGAAAACGAGTTGCAGGTTGCAGGTTGCAGGTTGCAGGTTGAAAGCCCGGTGACAGCCGCGCCCAAGGAACTTTCAACTTTCAACTTTCAACCCGCAACCTTGCCCGAACGCGCCAACGCGGTTCGCATGATTCATTTCCCGGAGGAATTGACGGACGCAGAAATCGCGCGGCAACGGCTGGCGCTGGATGAATTCGTGGCGCTGCAATTCCAAATCCAGTCGCGTCGGAAAAAATTTGAGGCGCAGTCGAAAGCCTTGCCTTGCGGCGGCGACAACCGGCTGATGAAACCATTTCTCGCCCAACTCGGCTTCAAGCTCACCGCCGCGCAGACAAATGTGCTCAAAGAAATTCGTGCGGACATGGGCGGAAGTTTTCCGATGCGCCGCCTCCTGCAAGGCGATGTTGGCTCCGGCAAAACCGCCGTGGCCGCGTGCAGCGCGCTGATGGCGTTGGAAAGCGGATTCAATGTCGCGCTCATGGCGCCGACGGAAATTCTGGCGGAACAACATTACCGTAATTTTGCGAAGTGGTTTGAACCGCTTGGGGTGAAGGTGGAATTGCAAACGGGCAGTCGGAAAACAATCGAAGTCCAAAGTCCAAAGTCTAAAGTCCAAAGTCAGATTGTCGTTGGCACACACGCTCTTTTCACGGCGGGCTTTGATCTGTCCAAGCTGGGTCTGGTCATCATTGACGAGCAGCACAAGTTTGGCGTGACGCAGCGCGAGGCGCTCGTTCGGAAGGGGAATTATCCACACCTGCTCGTCATGACGGCCACGCCGATTCCGCGCACGCTTGGCCTGACGCTCTACGGTGACCTCGATGTTTCCACGATTGATGAACTGCCCGGCGGACGCGGCGCGATCAAAACTTTTCTCCGCGCGACGGACAAGCTGCCGAAGGTTTTTGATTTCATCCGCGAAAAAATTTCCGGCGGACGACAGGCTTACATCGTCTACCCACGCGCCGAGGTGGCGGATACGGACAAGGATATCAAGGCGGTGACGAAGGAATTTGAAAACGTGCAGAAGGCGCTGACGGGATTCAAAGTCGGCCTGCTTCACGGGCGCATCAAAAGCGCGGACAAGGAAAAAACGATGGCCGATTTTCGCGCGAACAAGATTCAGGCGCTCGTCGCCACGTCGCTCATCGAGGTGGGCGTGGATGTGCCGAATGCGACGGTGATGCTCATCGAGAACGCGGAACATTTCGGGCTGGCGCAGTTGCATCAGTTGCGCGGACGCATCGGGCGCGGCGCGCATGAGAGTTTTTGCATCCTGATCTCCGACGCGCTGAACGCGGAAGCGCAGGCGCGGCTGAAAATTCTGGAAGAGACGAACGACGGTTTCAAAATTGCGGAAGCGGATTTGAAATTGCGCGGCCCCGGCGAACTGCTGGGCCAGGAGCAAAGCGGCGCGATGAAACTCCGCTTCGGAAATTTAGCGGAGGATTTGAATCTGATCCGGCAGGCGAGGGAAATCGTCAAAGAAAATCTATACGACAAAAAAATTTCCGCCGTTGACCAAGTTCACATTTAAGTTAACTTATGCCGATGCGTGAAATTCAATTCTACCGCCATGCCGGTGGTGATTGTCCGGTGGAAGAATTTCTCGATGGCCTCAACCCGAAACAGGCGCAGAAAGTCGCGTGGGTTTTGCGTTTGGTGAAGGAATTGCCGATTGTGCCGAGGCAGTATTTCAAAAAGCTGGAAGGCG
>JAYVQV010000426.1:0-5173 GCA_043776855.1 Limisphaerales bacterium
CAAATTAAATTCATCCCGCGCATCAAACAAAAATTGCGGCGACGGCTTGCGTCCCCGGCTCGGCTGGTCCGGCGCTTCCGGCGCGATGTAACATTTCTCGAATCGCGCACCCTCGGCAGCGAGCAGGTTGCAGACGTGTTCGTTCACGCGTTCGGCGTCGGCGAGCGTGTAGTAGCCGCGCCCGATGCCGGACTGGTTCGTGACCATGATGAGCTGGAAGCCGTCGTCGCAAAGTTTTTTCAACGCCGCGCCGGTGCCGGGAAAGATTTCAACTTCTTCCGGCTGGTGCAGATAATTTTTTTCCACGATGAGTGTCCCATCACGGTCAAGAAAAACAGCGCGTTGCATTGGATGAACTTTAGCGGATTGAGACACGCGACGCCCGCGTTTTTTTCTCCCTCTCCTCCCTCCGAGGGAGGAGAGGGCCGTTCGGACAAACTAAAACGCCCCTCTCCCCAACCCTCTCCCCGCTCGTGCCTCGCGGGGCGAGGGAGCCAGACGGCAACAGTTTCATGATACCTCGTTCGTCATGGGTGCATCCTGACACTGTTCCTACCTGCGGCCCAGACGGGTTCGTCCTCGTCCTCGTCCTCGTCCTCGAAACCGCACCAACACCAGCGAGGACGAGAACGAGGACGAGGAGGATTGCCCAAGGACAGTGTCGAGATGCACCCGTTCATCATCGCCGCATCAGAATGAAATTGAATTTTTCTCCGGCTGCGCCCAGCATGGGCGCTCGTTGCAGCCAGCAAACAATCAGTCACCAAACACATGAGCACCAAAGGACGTTTAGGAATTTTGGTCGGCGGCGGGCCGGCCCCCGGTTTGAACGGCGTCATCGCGGCGGCCACCATCGAGGGCATCAATCAAGGCTTCGAGGTCATCGGCTTTCGCGACGGCTTCAAATACATCGCGCAAGGTGATGCCACACAGATCAAACTGCTTTCCATTCGCGATGTGAAGGACATCCATAGCAAGGGCGGTTCCATTCTCGGCACCGCGCGCACGAACCCGACGAAGTCCGAGGAGCAGATGAAAAATATTTTCACCGTGTTTGAAAAGCTCGGCATCACCTCGCTCGTCAGCATCGGCGGCGATGACACGGCGTTCTCCGCCAGCCACATTGCCAAACGCGGCGGTGGCAAGATCAGGGTCGCGCACGTTCCCAAGACGATTGATAACGACCTCCCGCTCCCCGGCACCGCGCCGACGTTCGGCTACGAAACCGCGCGGCATTACGGCGTGCAACTCGTCCGCAATCTCATGGAAGACGCGCGCACCACCTCGCGCTGGTATCTCATCGTCAGCATGGGCCGCGCGGCGGGGCATCTCGCGCTGGGCATCGCCAAGGCGAGCGCGGCGACCCTCTCGATCATCTTGGAAGAATTTCGCGGGCGTCCCGTCACCGTGGATGAAATCTGCGACATCATCATGGGTTCCATCATCAAGCGCAAAGCCGAAGGCTCCAACTACGGTCTCGTCGTGTTGGCGGAAGGTTTGATTGAAGGCATCGGCGAAAAAGGTCTGCTCAACGCGCTGCCCGAAGGTGAGCTACAGCATTTTGGAAAAATTATCCGCGACGACCACGGCCATCTGCGCCTGGGCGAAATTGAATTTGGCCGCCTGATGAAAGAACTTTTGGCCCAGCGCCTGGAAAAACTCGGCATCAAAATGGCGTTCATTGACAAAGATCTCGGCTACGAATTGCGCTGCGCCGACCCGATTCCGTTCGACGCCGAATACACGCGCGACCTCGGTTACGCGGCGGTGAAATTTCTGCGCTCGGAAGAAGCGGAAAAATACGGCGCCATCATCAGCTTCGTGGACGGCAAGATGAACCCGCTGCCGTTCGAGAATATGCTCGACCCCAAAACCGGCCGTATGCAGAACCGCCGCGTGAACGTGGACGGCGAAGCTTACGAATGTGCCTGCGCCTACATGATCCGCCTCGAACGCGAGGACTTCGAGGACGCCAAGCAGCTTTCAAAACTGGCTGCCGTCATCAAGGTCACGCCGGAAGAATTTCGCGCGCGCTTCGGCTATCTGGTCGGCTCGAAATGAAAATAAATTGATTCACGAGAACGGCGGTGGGAAAAATTCCCACCGCCGTTTTCTTTCAATCAAGTGGCGTGCTAAGGCAACTCGCGCTAAACTCCGCCATGTTTTTTATCGGACTTGGAGTTGCCGCCCCGCCTCAGCGTTACGAACAGCGTGAAGGCTGGGACGCCGTCCAGACCACACCCCAATTTCAGCAGCTCACGCTGCGTTCGCGCGCCATCCTCAAAAAAGTTCTCTGCGGCGACAACGGCATCGCCGCGCGCCACCTTGCGCTCGACACGATGGCTGAAATTTTTGAATCCACGCCGGACATTCTGCAAGCCCGCTTCACCCGCCACGCGCCCGCACTCGCGCTCGCCGCCGCGCAACGCGCGTTGAAAGACGCCGGTTGCCAGCCGTCCGAAATGGATGCCGTGCTCATCAGCACTTGCACCGGTTATCTTTGTCCCGGACTTACCAGCTACGTCAGCGAACAACTCGGCCTGCGCCCGGACATTTTTGCGCTCGACCTTGTCGGTCAAGGCTGCGGCGCGGCGCTGCCGAATCTGCGCGCGGCAGAATCCATTCTCGCCGCCGGTCGCGCCAAGAAAGTTTTATCCGTCTGCGTCGAAGTTTGCAGCGCGGCGTTCTATCTCGATGACGATGCGGGCGTGCTCATCAGCGCCTGCCTGTTTGCCGATGGCGCGGGCGCGGCGGTTTTGTCGAATGAGCCATTGTCCAACCGCCGCCGGGTCGAATGGAAATTCGCTGCCTCTTCTCTCGCGCCCGAAAAACGCGACATCCTCCGCTTCGGCCACAAGAATGGAATGTTGCGGAACATTTTGCTGCCCGAAGTTCCGCAAGCTGCGGGCGAGGAGGTCAAAAAACTTTTTGCCGCCTCGCTCGCTGCCGCGAACATCAAACGTGAACAGATCACCGGCTGGGTTCTGCACACTGGTGGACGCGATGTGCTGCTGGCGCTGCGCGGCCAACTGGATTTGACGGAATCCGACGTGCGCCACAGCACCGCCGTGCTGCGCGAGTTTGGCAACATCAGCAGCCCGACGGTTTATTTTGTTTTGCAGGCGGCGTTAAACGATTCCGTTCCCGACGGCCTCTGGTGGATGTCGGCCTTCGGCGCTGGCTTCAGCTCGCACGGCGCATTTTTAGAAGTCAGCAAATGAAACGCCTCGTTCAGCCCGAAATTCTCGACACGCTCCCGCCCGAAGATCCGCGCGCCATCGGTTCGCGGCGCGATCTGCACCGCATCAACTGGTGGATGCGCAACCACGCCATCATGGCCAGCGCGTTGCAACGTCATCTGCCGCGCGCGCCAAAAAAAATCACCGAACTCGGCGCGGGCGATGGAAAATTTCTCCTCCGCGTGGCAAAAAAAACTGCGCCGCGCTGGCCGGAGGTGCAGGCGACGCTACTTGATTTGCAAAAAAATGTCGCCGCCGAAACCCGCGCGTCATTCGTGACGCTGGGCTGGCGCACGGAAACGGTGGTGGCGGATGTTTTCAATTGGCCGCCAGCCACCGCTGGCGATGAAGTCGTGATTGCCAATTTATTTCTGCATCATTTTGAAGACGCGCGGCTGGCGGAGTTGCTCGGGAATATTTCCCAGCGCACTAAATTATTTGTCGCCGTCGAGCCGTATCGTTTTGCGCTGCCCAATCTCGTCGGGCGAATGCTTTGGTTCATGGGCTGCAACGAGGTGACGCGGCACGACGCCGCCGTCAGCGTCCGCGCCGGATTTGATGGGCGGGAAATTTCCGCGCTCTGGCCGGACCAGAAAAACTGGCAGCTCACCGAGCGGCGTGTTGGCTTGTTCAGCCACATTTTCATCGCGCAACGGCTTGAATAAAATGGCCGCGCCGAAACCCATCACGATTGTCGGCGGCGGTCTCGCCGGATTGACGCTGGGCATCGGGCTGCGGCAGCGAGAAATTCCCGCGACGATCCATGAGGCGGGAAATTATCCACGTCACCGCGTCTGCGGCGAATTCATCAGCGGACGCGGCCAGGAATCACTGGCACGACTCGGCTTGAGCGGATTGCTTGAAAGCAACGGCGCGATTCACGCGCACACGGCGGCATTTTTCTCGGCCACTAAATCCACGTCACCGCGCCCTTTGCCGATGAGTGCGATCTGTCTTTCGCGGTTCGTTCTGGACGCCGCGCTGGCGGAAGAATTTCAAAAGCTCGGCGGTGAATTGCAAACCGGTCAGCGGTCGCGCGAAGAAGATTTTGCGGAAGGTTTTGTTCGCACCACTGGTCGCCGCGCGCAGGTGGAGCAGGGGAGCGCCCGTTGGTTCGGCCTCAAAGTTCACGCGCGCAACGTTGCGCTGACGGCTGATCTGGAGATGCACATGTCGGCGCGCGGCTACGTCGGGATTTGTCGGCTGAAGGATGGCGAGGTGAATATCTGCGGCCTGTTCCGTCGGCAACCGGATGAGCCAGCTCCGGCCAACTCGCGGGACTGGCTGCGCGGCCAGCCCGGTTCGCCGTTGAACCAGCGTCTCGCGGCGGCTGAATTTGATGAAGATTCCTTTTGCGCCATCGCCGGACTTTCGTTGCGACCGCAACGTGCCGCCGCGCGGGCGGAGGTTTGCATCGGCGACGCCATCACGATGATTCCGCCCGTGACCGGCAACGGGATGAGCATGGCGTTCGAGTCGGCGGAACTGGCGGTGGAGCCGCTGGTCGCGTGGAGTCGCGGGGAAATTTCCTGGGCCGTGGCGCAAAAACAAATCGCCCGCGCCTGCGACGCCACTTTTGCGCGGCGGCTGGCGTGGGCGCAATGGCTGCAACGCGGCCTGCTCACGCCCGCCTTGCAAAATCCGCTGATGACATTGGCGTCCCGGAGCGATTGGTTTTGGCGGCTGGCCTTCGAGCGGACGCGGTAAAAAATTCTGCCGCCGTTTTTATTTTGGAGCGCCGGCGTTGCGTGGTGGAAATTTTTTCAACTTCCCGTCATCAATTTGCCCCACAGATTTTCGTTCAGCAGTGCGCGGCGCATGAAGTCGGAGTCGGCGGAATTCGTGGCGGCGTGGCGCTCCGGCTTGAAGGGCAGGCGCACGCTGATGACGTTGCCGCCGGGCTGGCTGTGCGCCTCGATCTTGCCGCCGTGATG
>JAYVQV010000427.1:0-5164 GCA_043776855.1 Limisphaerales bacterium
CCCACATCCACCTTGCCCGCGAGTTCGGCGGGAACGAGATAATCAAACTCCTTCCGCAGCGCGATTTCGAGGGTGACGCGGGCGATCATGGATTAATTAACCGCAGAGAACGCATAGAGCGCAAAGAAAAAACGGATGTTTGGATTGAGGCAGCGCGGGCGGTCGCACACTCCATCCAACAATCCACTCATCCAGCAATCCAACAATCCATTCATCCATTTCCTTTGCGCTCTATGCGTTCTCTGCGGTTAATAAAATTAGTCCTTTGTGATGGCGTTCAATTCCGCCTCGACCTGTTGGCGGAATTGTTCGCGCTGCTCCGCCGTGAGTTCGCGTGGAATGTTGAACGTCTTGCCGACGAAAACATCGCAGCGCGCGAACGGCAGCGGGATTTGAAATTTGTCCCAACTGTTCAGCGAAAATTTCCAGTTGAAATGATGTGATGACGGCACGAGCGGCAGCCCGGTGATTTGTGCGAGCGTGATGGCGCCCTCGGCCAAAACGTAGCGCGGACCGCGCGGACCGTCCGGCGTGATGGCGAGGTCGTAGCCGCGCTGCGCCCAAGAATTTAATTCAAGCAGCGCCTGCGCGCCGCGTCGTGAGGATGAGCCGCGCACGGGTTGCACGCCGAAGCGGTGGAAAATTGCGGAGAGAAACGCGCCATCCTTGCTCGCGCTGACGAGGCCGGCCACGCCGGGTGCGGCGTGATGCGCGCGGCTGAACTTGAAATAAATTTTTACGCAGAGCGCGAGCCGGTTGTGCCAGAAACAATAGATTGCCTGCTTCAGATCCGCGCGCTTCATGACTCCGTGCGGATCGTGGAGGCGATAGCGAATCGTGAGCGACACCACGCTCACGGCGAGCCACACGAGGAACGCCGCGAGCCGCTGATGCCACTTGGGCGTGTGCGGCACGACGATGCCGGAAACTTTCCGGGTCTGGGGTCTGGGGTCTGGCGTCTGGAGAGCGGACATTTTAGTTAAGGCAGTTTAGCCGGGGTGGAACCGGCTTCCAGCCGGTTGAATTTGGCTTCCAGCCAAATTCCGTAGTGACGCATCCGCCACGTCCGCGTCTGCGCTTGTGCCTGGCGGGAGCGTCTCGCCGGTTTTCGGCAGGATGCCGAAAACAACCGGCTGGAAGCCGGTTCCACCCAAAACAAATGTCGCGCGCTTCTCATCGTTCAACCTTTTTTCAAACACGCGCGGACCAGTTGTTCAACAGAAGCCGATGCACCGAGCATCGTCTGCGCGGCGCGGACGGCCTCGTGCGCGTCCGGCTGCTTGAAGCCCAGCGCCATGAGCGCAAGTGTGGCGTCGTTGGTTTTCTGGTCGTCGGATGAAAGTGAATTCTTGGCGCTCGCGGCTTCGAGCGCGCCAGCCGCGCCGATTTTATCGCGCAATTCTACGACGATGCGCTCGGCGGTTTTTTTGCCGACGCCGGAAATTTGCGACAGCGATTTCACATCACTGCTCGCCACCGCGCCGCGAAAGGCCGTCGCATTCATGCCGCTCAAAATGTTCAGCGCGGTCTTCGGCCCGATGCCGCCGACGTGGTTGATTAGCAGGCGGAACAAGTCGCGCTCGGTCGCGGACATGAAGCCGTAGAGAATGTGCGCGTCTTCGCGGACGATGAGCTGCGTGAGAATTTTCACGTCGCCACCCGGTGGCGGCAATTTGTCGAACGACGACAGCGGAATTAAAACTTCGTAGCCGACGCCATTCACGCTGATCACGACTTGCGTGGGCAGTGCCTCGATGAGTTTGCCTTGGAGAAAAGTAATCATAAGCCACAGATGGACACAGATGAAACACAGATGAAAACGCCGCCGTTGACTGCGCTATCAAGCGAAAATTCGCCACGAATAAATCTGAATAAACCCATGCGACTCGAAAATAAAAATCTGTGTTTCATCTGTGAAAATCTGTGGCTAAATTTTTTCCCGCACATTCAAACCGAACCGCGATTTTTCCTGCGCGTGAACGAGTGCGAGCGCCAGCGCGTCCGCCGCGTCGGGCGCGGGCAGTTCGGCGAGGTTCAACATCCGCTGAACCATCTTGGCGACGGCGATTTTCTGCGCCGCGCCGTAGCCGACGATGGCCTGCTTCACTTTGCGCGTGGCGATTTCGTAAATTTCAATTCCTGTTTCCGCGACGACCGCCATCGCCGCGCCGCGCGCCTCGCCCATGATGATGGCGGTTTTCAAATTCTGCGCGAAGAACAATCCTTCGACGACGCAAACATCCGGCTGATGTTCGCGCAGCACGTCGCGGAGCGTCTGGGAAATTTTGGCGAGGCAACGGGAGCGTTCCCAGTCTTTCGGGCAGACGATGGTTCCCTGGGCGAGCACGCGCAAATTATTTTTCTCGGCGCGGATGACGCCGTAGCCGGTTCCGCGCAGCGACGGATCAATTCCTAAAATAGTTTTTGTGACGAGTGACGAGTGACGAGTGATGGGCGGAAAAATTTCGCGCGTCGTCTTACCGGCGACGCGGTTTTTCATCTGCTCAAACTGTGCCAGGGAAATGCCCACGCGGAAACTTTGCCAGCGGGGACGAAGTGGAAAAAGAAAAAACGCCGCCACGTTTCCGTGGCGGCGCGGGCGGGAGGAACAAATTCAGCGGGTGCGTTTTTCGTTGCGGTCGTGGGCGTCATCTTGGTCGGCAGCGCGGGCGTTGTTGCGCCCGGAGTTGCTCGATTGGCTTTCCGAGCGGGCGGCGGGCTGGCTGGGCGCAGGCGCGGGCGGCGGCGCTTGCACCACGGGCGGCGGCGTGAAACTGCGCGGGGCATTTTCCACACGGCTGGGGCGGGATTCGCTGCGGGCGGCTTCGTTGCGCGGCGGCTCATTGCGCGGCGCGACGTATTGTTCGCGGCGTTCCGGTGTCGCCGGGCGGCTGATCTCAACAGGCTGGCGCTGCTCAATCTGCTGAATGACGCGCGGCGGCGCCGGCGCCGACGGGGTGGGCTGCATGACCGGGGCGCGGAAACGATTTTGCGCCTCCGCGCGGTCGCGGGCGTCGTCGCTGTCCCGGCGGATGCTGCGGTCGCTGCGGTCAACGTTTTGGGGCGCACTGATGACGGGCTGGGGATTGTGCGGCGGAATGATGGCGGTGGCGGGACGACCATTGCCGTTGCCGCCGAGGCGAAATTCGCGGCTGTTCTGGCCGGAGTTTTCATTCCGGTTGTCACGGTTGTTGCCGCCAATGTTCTGCGCGGGAGCCGTAATCACCTGCGCGGGCGCGGTGATTTGAGATGCCGGATTATTCAGCGGAGTGCTGATGGGCGTTGGACGGCCATTGCGATTGTTATCCGGGCGCGCCTCGCGGTTGCGGTTATCGTCGTTGTCGTTGCGATTAGCGCGGTCGGTGCGGTTTCCATTTTGCGGAACAACGCCGGGAGTGGTGCGTCCGTTGCCGCCGGGGCGGGCATCGCGTCCACCTTGGTTGGCGTTGTCGTTGCGTCCGCCAGCTTGCGGCGCGGTGGGCAAGGTTGCGCCAGCGGCTACTTGATTGCCGTTATCGCGACGGTTGGAATTTCCACCGTTATTCGGACGCGCGTCCGGCTGGAGGTTGCGCTGACTGCCGCCGTTGGAAACGTTGCCTGATGAGTCGCGGTTGTGGCTGCGGTTACGATCGCCAGGCTCGGCTTCGTCATTGCCGCGCCAGCCGTGGCGTCCGGCGTTGGGCAACGTGGCGACTTGCACGGGGGTGATTTCACGATGCTGATCGCGGCTGACTTGGGCCACCGGCAAACCGTTGTTCACGATGCGGTCGTGATTGCCCCGGGCGTTCCGGTCGCCGCCGTTGCCCTGAACATTGCGGTCGTCGCGGTCGCGATGGATTTCGTAATTATTGATGATCGTGGTGCGATTGAAAATTTGCACGACCTCCCGTTCCTCCGGGCAGAACCGGCGCGGGTGGTGATCGTAAAAATGATTCGCGCCGACAAACGTGAAACAGTCTGAACCCAGACCGAAGCCGAAGCTCACGGACACGCTCGCGCCGCGATAGAAAAAGCCGCCGCCGGAATGAAACTCTGCAAACGGCGGCAACGGTGCCCAGCCGCGATAGTCATCGCACGAACGCCACGTCACCCACGACGGCGCCCATTCGGTGTCCGGATACCAGCACCAGCCGAGGTGGGAATTGCGGAACCAGCGTCCGTAGTGGAACGTCGCGCCCCAGGAATAATCCGAGTCCCAATACCAGCCGCAGTCCGTATAAACCCAATGGCCACGGTCGCAATATGGCCGCCAGCCGGAATCATAATTCACCACCGTGGGCCGCCAGCAACGGCCGTAGCCTTCGACATCCACCCAGGTTCCATACGGCGCGAGCGTGTCGGAAAAATAATTCACCGTGATCGGCGCGGCGGGCGGCGCGGTGTTTGCCACGACGACCGTTTTGGTAATGACGGCGGGTGCGGGCGCGGGCGGGTTGTTCGCCACGGCAAATAAAACTTTGTCGCGTTCGAGCATCGCGTTCACGGCGGCGGGCGGAACGCCGGAGTCGGTGAGCGCGATAATTTTTTCTGCATCCAGATTGAACGGGGTGGAAACGTTGGCGATGTAATTGAGGACGACGCTCACGTCCACGCCGGCTTGCGCGAGCTTGACGACTTGGCCGAGCGAACTGTCCGCCGCAAATTCCGGCGGCAACGTGGGCCGCGCCGGAGCCGGGCTGAAGGCAACTGCCGCCGGGGCAGCGGCGACGGGTGCGACCAGCTCGGCGGGCGGGGCAACCACCGGCATAACAGCCGGCGGAGGAATCGCCGCGACTGGCGGCGGCGGAATCGGACGCTCCTCCGCGCAGCCGAGGTTGGAGGTGGCGGCGGCGAGGGCGGCGGCGAGCGCGATGAGGGTTTGGGTGTAGAAACGAGTTCTCATAAATGTTATTTGGTTTGGTTGACCGTCAGTTAATTTAACAACGAATAGACCGGGAAGTTGCTTGCGGCGTTCACAAGCCGCGCGCATAAGCCTCTAAATCAACGCATTAAAAATGTGCAACCTTGGTTCAACCGACTGGTTTTTCGGGGGAAATGGAAGTGCCTTCAAGGGGGTGCATCTTGATACTGTCCTTAACCCAGCAGCAGGCGGGACGCCTGCGCTACTTTGGGCGGCGGTTTCGCCGCCTTTGTAGCACAGGCGTCCCGCCTGTCCGGGCAAGGG
>JAYVQV010000428.1:0-5153 GCA_043776855.1 Limisphaerales bacterium
AACCATCTCGCGAACACACGCATTGACGGGAAGAACGTCTCGCCGACATGGCGCGCGGACTTGGAGGCCGCCGCGAAGTTCCCGAAAGTTTTCCTGAAAATCTCCGCGCTCGTCGAGGGCACGGGCAAGAACGACGGCTCCGCACCGCGCGACGTGGATTTCTACCGCCCGTGGCTGGACATCGCGTGGGACGCCTTCGGGGCGAACCGGCTCATCTACGGCAGCAACTGGCCGGTGAGCGCGCGTTTCGCGTCACTCGCCACGGTGCAGGGCATCGTCCACGACTACTTCACCGCGCGCGGGCGCGAGGCGCTGGAGAAGTTCCTCGCGAGCAACGCGCGGGCGGCCTACCGCTGGGTGAAACGGTAGCCGGCCACGGCGATTGCGAGCGCGAGGGCGCAACCGGGCACCCGCGCCCAGCGTAGCTCGACATTCCAATGTCGAGGCCGCACCTAGCCGCCCAGACTCGACATTGGAATGTCGAGCTACCCGCTCCGGCCTTGCGTGGTGCGTGTGACAAGTTCCGCCCCGAGCGCGAGCATGACCGAACTGTCCCTTTACTTTGGGGGTGGCCTGCGATACAAAAACCGGAGTCCTTGACCCAGTCGCGCTGTAGTTTCGTGTTGGCGCGGCGGTGAAGCTGAGTTGCGCCTGACCAGCGCCGCTTGCCTGACAACAATCAAACCAAACGAACGAACCATGAAAAAGAATCCACCAGCCGCCAACGCTCCGCGCTGCGCTCCCAGTGCGGGCTTCACCCTCATCGAACTGCTCGTCGTCATCGCCATCATCGCCATTCTCGCCGCGATGCTGCTGCCCGCGCTCGCCCGCGCCAAGAGCCGCGCGTATGCCGCGAACGACATCAACAACTGCAAGCAGACCATGCTGGCCACGCAGCTTTATTGCGCGGACAACAACGACGTGCTGCCATCACCTGGCTGGGAGATGAAGTTTGACAACTGGGTAGCCAGCGCCAATATGACGCCATTAACTGCCAACACCTATACCGCTGCCACCTATCAAACCGTTTTTGACCAGCAGACTCAATATTTCACCGGCTCGGCACCTCTCGCGGCCGGCAAGCCCGGCCTGCTCTATCAGTTCCTCCGCTCAATCAAGCTGCTGCGCTGTCCTGAAGATGCGATCAACATTGACACTTACAAGCGAGCGATTCTCATTAGCAGCTACGTTTTCAACGGCGCCATCGTCGGCTACCCCGACAACACTAAGACTCAAAACGGAACCGTCTTTATAAAGCCGTTCAAAATTTCAAAGTTCAAGCCCACCAATATTTTGGAATGGGAAAACGACGAGAAAAACACTTCCGCCGGCAACTGGAATGATTTCTCCAATTTCCCCATTGAAAACAACGCCCCGTCCTTCGACCAGGTCCGGCACGGCAAATCATCGCAAGTCGGGCGCATTGACGGCAGCGCCGCCCGCGTCCTCAAGGCTGACATGATTGGCTGGGCGAACGCCAACACCGTGCCGAACGACCTGTGGTATAGCCCAAACTCCGCCAACGGCCATTGACCGGCAACCCAATTCAAAAAAGAAACGGCGCGATTCACTTCGCGCCGTTTTGTTTGGCAGGTTTAATCCGAATTCCGAAATTGAAACCAAGGTGCGTCCGGCGAGTGGCGTGGTAGCGGCGGGCATCCTGCCTGCCGTAGAGCCGTGGCTTCCAGCCCGGCGGAAAAAACGTCGCCCATTGTCAGGCGCTGGGAAAAATCCCCAGCCGCTTTCAAATTCACGCCCCATCCGGGCGGCTGCCCGTCCTCCGTAGCGGCATACTGCGGAGGGTGGAGAAACCGCCCGCTACGGCAGGCAGGATGCCTGCCGCTACCAGTCGCTTCACCGATCTTTATCCGTCCGTTTGTGCGCGCGTTCGCGGGCTTTGCGGAGCGCGTCAATGGCAGAATCAGCGCTGGCCATTTTTTCCGGTGCCGGTTTTGGTGCGGCAGGCACGGTGGCAACGGGCGCGGCGGATTTTGCCGGCGACACCACCGGCGCACTTGTCTTGCGCGCCGGTTTGCGGACGAGCCACGGCATGATTGGCTGCTTCGCCGCCGCCGGAATTTCCTCGCTGACTTCCTCCGTTTCACCCTGCGCCACGACCGGCTGGCGTCCGAACAGCCGTGAGACCCAGCCGGTGCGCCGCTCAAAAATTTCCAGCAGAAATAAAATCGCCGCGAGAACGAGCAACCACGGCGCGAGTTCGACGTAGCGGGATTTGACGGGCAGTTCGCTCCAGATTTTCGGAATCTCCACACGTTCACGTCCGCCGGTCGTCGTGGCGATTTGCGCGAGCGTCGCCGCGCCGCGTCCCGGCTGGTCGGGCGCAAACTCTGGCGAATAGGGCAGGCACGCCGCTGGCAACGTCACCGGCTGCTGGCCGGAAATTTCCACCGTGTTCAGCACCGTCTCGCGTCCGGCCACAGGAATCGCGGCTTCCATTAGGTCGGCATTTTTTCATTGCAACGACACGGTTTGCTTTGCGGGCGCAGTCCCGGGCAATCCGTGCAACACTTTCACACGCGGCAGATTCGCAAACGGATCCGCCTTGCGCTCCGGGTCGAGATGCAATTGCACGAAGCACACGCCGTCGCGGATTTCCTGCGTGAGCAACATTTCATCTGGCAGCGGCTGATGCTTGCCCGCAATCCAGCGCGCGAGCGTGGAATAAAATTCCCCGGTCTGATTCCACTTCGCAAAGTCGCCGCTGAATTTTCCGTCCGCCTCGCCGAGATAGCACAGCACGCGCCCGTTGCCCGCGTTCCACGTCGCGACCACGGGCGCTTTATATTCATCGCCCGTAACGGCGGCGAGATTGGCGGTGGGCCGAATGTAGCAAAGATTATATCCGCCCAGCGCTGGCGGCGTGGAAGCGGGCGTCGCACCAAGCAAAGAAAATCCAGCGGTGAAACTGAACGGCGTCGGCTGGTCAATGAACGTGCTGCGCGCAATGGTGAACGTGTCCTGCGCGAAGATGCGCGGAATCTCGTCGGGGTCGTTGCTGAAATAACATTCGCCGCCGCCGCGTTTGGCGATGTCTTTCAGCAATTGCGAATCCACATCGTGATCCGTGCCGAGGCCGATGACGCTGATGGTCACGTCCGCCTCGCGCAATTTATCCACGACTTCTTCGTAGTGCATGGACTGCTCGGAATCCGCCGCGTCCGCGAAGAGCACGATGTGTTTCGTCTGCGCCTTCGCCGATTGAATCATCCGCGCCGAAGCCACGAGCGCCTCGTAAATGTAAATGCCGCCGCCCTCCGAACCGATGGACAAAATTTTTGAGCGATAGGATAAATTATTTTCCACCGTGTCGAGCGGAACAATTTCATGCGCCGTCGTGTCCACGGCGAACACGCCGAGTTCATCCATCGGCGACAGCAAATCCAAAACCTGCACCGTGCCGAGGTCGGCGAGATCCATCTTGATACGCCCGCCGCCCGCCGGCATGGACATGCTGCCGGAACGATCCAGCGCGACGACCACGGCCACGCTCAACTTGCGATGCTCACGGCGCATTTCCATCGAGATGGGCAGCACGCGTTCCAACGGCGATTTGAAATAGCCACCCGGCCCGTAGGATTTTTGTCCGCCGGTCATGCCCAGGCCACTCGCGGTTTCTTCGACCCACGACGCCAGTGTTTCCATGCCGCTCATGCCGATCTGTCCGGCGGGAACATTTTCCAAAATCACGCCGGAGAATTGCGAGAGCGATTCCAGCGACCACTGGCATTGCGCGGGAGTTTTGCCGACGACATCCATCAAGCCGCCGCGCAGCAATTTGACCAGACCGGATTTTTCCCCCGCTGACGAAACAATCAGCACCGGCTTCGCGCCTTCGATGCCGACGAGCGCACGGGCGGAATTATTTTCGGGAACTGGATCAGAAAGTAGCGCAGGCGTCTCGCCTGCCGCTGTCAATTTGGTTTCGCTGCTCGCGCTACCGCGCTCGTCGGGCAGGCGGGACGCCTGCGCTACTTTAAGCACATATTCATTCACACCGGCCTTGCCCGCGCGGTCGCGGAACATCAGGCGCGTCAATCCGGCGGAAACCGTTTTGCTGCCGGACGAAATAATTTCATCGCCGCGCCGCAGTTGATACTGAATGTCCAAATCGCCCGGCGACTGCACCCACGCGCTCAAGACAAACGCCTGCCCCGGTTGCACCGATTGCGGCGTGAGAAAACTTTGGATGGCAACATCGCTGACCTGCGGACGCGCGAGCAGACGATAATCCACCGCCACTCCACGACCAGCGGCACGCGCGGCAGCAGCGGCGGGATCTTTGCCCGTCCATTTGCCATCAGATAAAACTAGAATGCGCCCGCCGCCATCCGGCGGAATCAGCGAGAGCGCAGATTCAACCGCGTCATTCAGACTGGAATGATCCGCGCCGACCTGCGCCGTGAAGCCGGGAAATTCCGTGCGCTGCGGCGACTGTTCGACGACCGCCGCCCGCCCGAAAGAAATAACGCCAAGCTGATCGCGCGGCCCCATGGATTTGTGCAACAGGCCGATGATTTCTTTTTCCGACGCGGCGGAATTTTGCGGCATGGACTCGCTGCGGTCGGCAACAACGATGACTGTTCCAGCGCGGTCGGGAAGTTTGATTGCGAGTTGCGCCAGTGCAAACACGACGAAAAGAAAAACTACCGCGCGCAAAACCTTCAGCCCGCGCGCCGGCAACGGCCACGCAAACCACGCCGCCGCCAAGGGAATCAGCAGCAACAGCCAGACGGGTTGGAAAAGAGTCAGCATGGTTTAATTGGACCGCTGGCTTCTAGCCGGCGTGTTTCGTAACGCAACACCAACTCGCCGGCTAGAAGCCAGCGGTCCCAGTTCCACCTCGCAGTTGCAAGACGAAGATTTCATTTCGCCCCTTTCGCCGTGGCCACGAGCCAGAGATGCGTTCCGAGCAATGCCAGCGCGAGCAATCCAAAAATCCACACGGCGGATGATTCTTCCATGCGCCGTTCCGTATCCTCGCCCCACGCGCCCCATTTGCCGGTGACATCGGTGGACAAATCCGATTCGTCAGCGGCGATGGCGTTCACGGAGAAAAGTAGTGGCACAGGCGTCTCGCCTGTGTGTTTCTTGCTCGGAAACGAACTGCCATCGGAACTCACAGGCAAGATGCC
>JAYVQV010000429.1:0-5149 GCA_043776855.1 Limisphaerales bacterium
CCGCAGCATACGGAATTTATTTTTGCTGGATTGATTGATGAGGAACAGGCGCAAGCCGGTTCACGCGCGCTGGCGAACAGCGGATTGAAAGCGGATCTGGCCATTGTTGGCGAACCGACGAACTGCCGCGTGGTCACGGCGCACAAAGGCAGCCTGTGGTTGCAACTCGAAACCCACGGCCAAGCGGCGCACGGCGCGACGCCGCACCTTGGCCAAAACGCGGTGCATGAAATGGCGCGCATCGTGGACGCGCTGGAAACGGATTACCGCGCGCAATTAAAAAGGCGGAAACACAAACTGCTCGGCGCGGCGACGGTGAACGTGGGGAAAATTTCCGGCGGCTCGCAGCCGAACATCGTGCCGGATGCGTGCGTGATCGAAGTGGATCGGCGCACACTGCCGGGCGAGACGGAAAAATCTGTCTTGAAAGAAATCGCCGCGCTGCTGAAGTCGAAAAAGTTGTCCGCTAAAATTTCCAGCGCCAAGCTCGCGCCCGCGTTGCCGCTGGAAACGGATCACCGGCTGCCGCTCGTCCAAAATTTTTTACGCTGCGCCCGGCAAACCCGTCCGCTCGGCGTGGATTATTTTTGCGATGCGGCGGTGCTGGCGGCGGGCGGGATTCCCAGCGTGGTGTTCGGCCCCGGCGACATCGCGCAGGCGCACACGGCGGATGAATGGGTTTCGCTCGCGCAGCTTGAACGCGCGAAGGATTTGCTGGTCAGATTTTTTAATTCACTGCCGTAAAAAATGTTGATGAACCACGAAATACACCAAACACACGAAAGGAAAAACTTTTCGTGTAGTTCGTGTATTTCGCGGTTAAACTTTTCCCGGAAATAATTTCATGAGTTCACCCAACCCCGAAAACATTCCCACCGTTGACCACAAGCCCCACGCGGCGTTCTTCCGCCAGAGCGGCTGGCTAATGATCGCCGCCATCGTCGGCGGGCTGCTCACGTTCGGCGTGCATTTTTTGTCGAAAGCGCCCTCGGTGGACAAGACGCAATACGCCGCCTTTATCACGCTGCTGACGCTGGTGATGACGTGCGTGCCGACGCTGCCATTGCAGATGATTCTCGCGCAACAGTCCGCGCTCGCGCTGGCGACCGGGCGGGAGAAACAGCTTGCCGGCTTCATCCGCCTGGCGGCGCGGCTGTTGTTCCTCACTTGGGCGGTCGGGGCCTTGCTCGTGGTTTTGTTTCTGGAAAAAATCGTGGCGGGCTGGCATCTGCCGGATGTGACGGGTTTGCTGGTGACGCTGCCGTTGATTCTCGTTTCACTTTGGCTGCCGATGTTTGGCGGTGTGCTGCAAGGGCGTCAGGATTTTTTCTGGATGGGCTGGTCGCAGATCATCGGCGGCTTCGGACGCGTGGCGGGCGCGGCGGCGCTGGTGCTGCTGCTCGCCATCGGCTCGACCGGGATGATGGCGGGCGCTTTGATCGGCGTGGCCATCGCCGCCGGCATTAACATGTGGCGTTCGCGGGATTTGTGGCGGCTGCCGGCGGAAAAATTTGATGGCGCAAAAATTTCCCGGCAGATCGTGCCGTTGCTGCTCGGTTTCGGCGCCTGCCAGTTCATGTTCACTTCCGACACCCTGTTCGTGAAGGCACATTTCAGCGATGAACAGATGGCTCCGTATGGCGCGGTCGGCACGCTGTCGCGCGCGTTGCTCTGGCTCGTGCTGCCGCTCGCAGCGGTGATGTTTCCGAAGCTCGTCCATGCGAGCGCGAAATCGGAGAAGACAAATTTATTCGGTCTCGTCGTGTTTGGAACAGCGGTGCTGGCAGCGGGCGGTGCGCTGGGACTTTGGCTCACGGGGCCGTGGCTGGTGAAATTTATGTCCAAGCCGGAGTATGTGGCCGAGGCGGTGAAACTCCTGCCGTGGTATGCCGGCGCGATGATTCCGCTGGCGCTGGCGAACGTGATGGTGAACGACCTCATGGCGCGCGAACGCTACGGCGTGGTTCCGTTCATGGTCATGCTCGCGGTGGCTTACGGCTTCACGCTGCCGTGGATGTTGAATCATTATCCGGGCCGCATCGAGATCGCGCTGCAAACGCTCGGCGCGTTCAACCTGCTGCTGTTCGGCGTCTGCGCGTGGTTCATGTGGGGAAATAAAACGGCGTCAGCGTCGGCTGAAAAATAGTCCGGTGGGCTGCTCCTAGGTTGAACTATAGCCGTTCATCTTAACATCGGCACGCGATGCGATTTGTGGCTTCCGGTTCCCTCTCCCCCTTGGGGGAGAGGGTTAGGGTGAGGGGGCAGCGGCGGCGTCACGCGAGAGATGGAATTATTTTGAAATGCGATTGCCCCCTCACCCCGGCCCTCTCCCCCAAGGGGGAGAGGGAGAAAATGCCGCGCCGTGCGCCAATGTTATTTTGAATTGCCATAACGTCCGCAGAGATTCGCTGACTTTGCGCTTGTCTGCGTGGCGAAGTCGGCGAGAATTTTTTCCATGACTTTCCTGCCCCGCACTTTGCTCGCCGCGCTCGCGGCGATTTCTTTTTTTCAAACCACTCGCGCGACGGAGACTGTTGCGCCGCTCACGCTGTGGTATTCCGCCCCCGCCGAGAAATGGACGGAGGCGCTGCCCATCGGCAACGGGCGGCTGGGCGCGATGATTTTTGGCGGAGCGGAACGCGAACATCTGCAACTCAATGAAGGCACGCTCTGGGCGGGCGGCCCTTACGACCCGAACAACCCCAATGCGCTCGCCGCCTTGCCCGTCGCGCGCCAGCTTATCTTCGCTGGCAAATATGACGACGCCTTCAAAGTCACCAGTGATAAAATGATGGCGACGCCGCTGCGCGAAATGCCTTACGAAACGATGGGCGATTTGTTTCTGGATTTCCCGACGAATGGAGCGGTTGAAAATTACCGCCGCGATTTGGATTTGGATACGGCGATTGCCACGGTGAATTACACGGCGAACGGCGTTCACTTCAAACGGGAAATGTTTTCCAGCGCGGTGGATCAAGTCATTGTCATGCGGCTCACGGCGGATCAGCCGGGAAAAATTTCCTTCATGGCCACGATGAAAACCCCGCAGTCGGCGCAGTTCAGCGCCGGAAGCAACACCATGATTTTGAAAGGCGTCAACGGCGACGCGCGCGGCATCAAGGGGGCGCTGAAATTTGAAACCCGGATCAAGGTGCTGGCCGAACACGCCCAGCAAATCAGTTGCGGCGACTTTTACAGCCTTCAGGGCGCCGATTCCGTGACGCTGCTGATCGCGGCGGCCACGAGCTACAAAAATTATCACGACGTGAGCGGCGACCCGGCGGCCATCACGAAAGCACGCCTGACCGCCGCCAGTAAAAAATCGTTCGACGAATTGCGCGCCGCGCATATCGCCGACTACCAAAAATTATTCCGCCGCGTGCAACTCACGCTGGACACCGATGAGCCGTTGAACTTGCCGACGGATGCGCGCATTAAAAATTTTGCCAGCGGCAACGACCCGCAGTTCGCCGCGCTGTATTTCCAGTTCGCGCGCTACCTGCTCATCAGTTGCTCGCGCCCCGGCGGGCAGGCCGCGACGTTGCAGGGTTTGTGGAACGATTCCCTGACGCCGCCGTGGGACAGCAAATACACCATCAACATCAACACGGAGATGAATTACTGGCCGGCGGAGAATGGCAACCTCGCCGAGTGCGTCGAGCCGCTCACGCAGATGGTTTTGGAAATGGCCGAGACCGGCAAACGCACGGCGAAGATTCATTACGGCGCGGGCGGCTGGGTGGCGCATCACAACACCGACCTGTGGCGCGCGACCGCACCGGTGGATGGCCCGAACTCCGGCACCTGGCCGACGGGCGGCGCGTGGCTTTGTCAGAATCTGTGGGAGCATTACCTGTTCACCGGCGATGAAAAATATCTGAAAAGAATTTATCCGGCGATGAAGGGCGCGGCGCAATTCTTCCTCGATACGCTCGTCGAAGAACCCACGCATCACTGGCTCGTCACCTGCCCTTCGGTGTCGCCAGAAAATAAAAATCCCGCCGCCATAGCCACCAGCCTCACCGCCGGGCCGACGATGGATCAGCAAATCTTGCGCGACCTCTTCGCCAATTGCATCCGCGCGGCGGAAATTCTCGGCACGGACAAAAAATTCGCCGCCCAAGTCGCCGCCGCCCGCGCGCGGCTCGCGCCGATGCAGATTGGTTCCGCCGGGCAGTTGCAGGAATGGTTGCAAGATTTGGATTTGCAATCGCGCGAGCTGCATCATCGCCATGTCTCGCACCTCTACGGCCTGTATCCGAGCGCGCAGATTGACGTGAACGCCACGCCGGAACTCGCTGCCGCCGCGAAAAAATCGCTGGAGATTCGCGGCGACCAGGCGACCGGCTGGGCGACCGCGTGGCGCATCAACCTGTGGGCGCGGTTGCATGACGGCGACCACGCGTTCAGCATTTTGAATTTTCTTATCAGCCCCGCGCGCACGTATCCCAACATGTTTGACGCGCATCCGCCGTTCCAGATTGACGGCAACTTCGGCGGCGCGGCAGGCATCGCGGAGATGC
Organism: Limisphaerales bacterium; assembly: GCA_043776855.1. Classification (GTDB taxonomy): domain Bacteria; phylum Verrucomicrobiota; class Verrucomicrobiia; order Limisphaerales; family UBA11358; genus UBA11358. Next base: position 4,524 of record JAYVQV010000429.1, read on the forward strand.
TGTTGCAAAGTCACAGCGATGAAATTCAACTGCTCCCCGCGCTGCCGAAGGTGTGGGGCAATGGCAGCGTGAAGGGTTTGCGGGCGCGCGGCGGTTTCGAGGTGGACATCGCGTGGCACGACGGCCAGCTCGTGAACGCGACCATCCGTTCGTTGAACGGCAATCCAGTTCGCGTCCGCTACGGCACGGTGACGAAATTTTTCCCGACGAAAAAAAGCGGCGTCATCCAGTGGGACGGGAAATAATGAAGCTGGCGGGCGGGAGCCGCCGCCCGCCACTATGGCAGTTCAATTTAACATCGGCACGCGATGCGACTTGTGGGCGGTGTCCTACTTTGCGGAGCGCGGCTCTGTGAGCCGCAGCGCGTTGGTTTGCAAACCAAGTGGCTGCGGGTCATAGACCCGCGCTCCGAATTCAAATTCGGACACTGCCGACTTGTGGATTCCGATTCCCTCTCCCCCTTGGGGGAGAGGGCCGGGGTGAGGGGGCAAGCGCATTTCAAAATAATTCCATCTCTCGCGTGCCGCCACCGCTGCCCCCTAACCCTAACCCTCTCCCCCAAGGGGGAGAGGGAATCGGAATCCACAAGTCGGCAGTGTCCGAATTTGAATTCGGAGCGCGGGTCT
>JAYVQV010000430.1:0-5136 GCA_043776855.1 Limisphaerales bacterium
GCGGTCGCGCGTCACGCCCGGCATATCGTGCACGATGGCAATGCGCTTCTTGATGATGCGATTGAACAGCGCGGATTTTCCGACGTTGGGGCGACCGACAATAGCGATGAGTCCTGACATGATGGCAGTTTGCATGATTTTGCTGGCAACAGAAAGCAAAACAAAACCATAGGTGCAAACCACTCAAGCGAAGGGGCGACAGCGAAAAAAATGTTTATTTTGTTTCAAAATTGTCTGTAATAAATCTACGACGGTATTTTTGAGCATAAAGATGCACATTTCTGTCACCGACAGAATATGAGTCAGCAACCCACACATATTCCGAGTCAGCATCCATGACAAAGCCAAACGGCAAATGTGTGCCTTTATTGTAAAGTGCTGTTCCGATCCAAATATGACCCAAAACACTTTTATATTCCGAATTGGATACTGGGTTGTAAGTTGGTGCGGGCGGTCTGGCTGAACGTTCCGCATCATGTTTTTCTAATTCCTGTTTTGTTTTCGCATCCATTGCTGCTTTATCTTCAGCAGCCGTTCGTTCAATCGCTGCTTGTTTGTTAACTGCTTCTGCCGTCTTTTTCGCAGCATTAACACCGTCATAAACAAACCAAACTACCCCCACAAAAGCGAAAAAAAAGATTCCAATACCAAGAGCCGTTGCAAATTTTTGTCTAAATGTTTTCTCATCGACTGAGGCTGAAACAAATCGTTGTGGATTTAGGCGAACCGCTTTTGCTTCTCTCCTTACTGCTATTGGGGTGAGACTATTTAGCAACACCCAAAATTTCTCTGGTGCATAATCAATTTGGCGAAAGGCATCCAGCGCCTCAACAGTCGTCGAAAAATCAAGTTCACTTTCCAGTGAATAGTTTTTTTGTTTTGAATAGTAACCAACCGTGTATTCATTTTTTATTCGTGTGACCAAAATCGTGTCGTCTGTATCGCTCCACTTCAGTGTCATTGAATCGTCATTTTTTAATCTCGGTAGTGCAGAGCTTAAATTTTTAGGTGTTTCTCGACCAGTGATGTCAACCTCGCAACGACGAACAGGCTCGCCTTTTCCCTTTTTGGTAATACCTGGCTTGTTGGCAGCGTATTTCTTCATAAATCGTTCAGTGCGCAAATTACAATTTTCCTATCAAACTTTTCGCGCGGCGAACCCACACGCGATCACGCTGGCGTTGGAAGGTGGGCGCGTGCATATCGTCGTTCAAGACATCCTTGAGTTGCGCGCGGGCGAGGTCGGTTTGTTTTTTCGCGAGGTAAAGTTCCGCGAGCTGCACTTTCGCGCGCGGGTAGGAATGGTTTTGCACGACGTGTTCCCAGATGTTCAACGCCGCGTCCGTTTCATTCAACGCCATCAACGTCTCCGCGTAAGCCATCAGTGAATGGCCGAAGTCATGTTTGTAATTTTCCCGGCAGACCGCGTCGAGCAGCGGGCGCGCTTCCGCCGGACGTTTTAAGCGCAGCAGGCATTGGCCGAGATGCGCCCGCGTATCAATGTCATTCGCGTCGCGTTCCAGCGCGGCGCGGTAGCATTTCTCCGCCTCGGTGAAATTTCCTTTCCGAAAATAAACGTCGCCCAGTTGGAAGTGATGATACGCGTTGTCGAGGTGATGGATCTGCGCCTGAAGCTGCTTGATGCGCGCGCGGCCAGCAGCGCCGGGCAACTCGAAGCCGGTGGTCGTCGTGCTGCCTTGATACTCCGTGAAGAAATACCACAGCGCGCCAAAGCCCCAGCCGATGAAGATGAAGAGCGCCCAAATCCACGAACGGTTCCGCACGGCGTGAATGAGCATGAAAATCTGGAACACCGTCAGCGCCAGCACGACGGGATTCGTGAGCAAGGTCTTCCAGGCATCGGAGCCATTGAAGAGCGAGGTGAGCATGGCGGGGAGATTAGGAGGTGAGGTTGAAATCGGAAAGCGGAAAAAAGTCAGCGTGATTTCTCCCTCTCCCCTCAGAGGGGAGAGGGCCGGGGTGAGGGGTCAGCTACAACTACCGGCCTTAAATTTGTTTGAGCGTGCTTCAATAATTTCACCCCTCATCCTCAATCCTTCTCCCCTCCGAGGGGAGAAGGAAGTCGGTCTTGTTTGAACTGCCGCCTTGTTTTCGCGTCCAACTTTTCTGACAATCTGCGCGCTCAATTCAATGAATCCGACGCTCATCATCGTGCCCACGGTCAACGAACGGGAAAATCTCCCGCGCTTGATCGAAAAACTGCTTTCGCTCCCCGTCGGCGTGGACGTGCTCGTGATGGACGGCAATTCCTCCGACGGCACCGGCCAGATTGCCGACGAACTTGTGGCGAAACATCCGCAGGTGAACGTCATTCACGAGAAAAAAAAGAACGGCCTTGGTCGCGCCTACATCGCGGGCTTCCGTTGGGCATTAGAACAGAAATACGAATTCATCTTTGAGATGGACTGCGACTTCTCGCATGACCCGAACGAGATTCCCACTTTTCTGAAAGCCGCCGAGAATGCCGACCTCGTCCTCGGCTCGCGTTACAGCGGCGGCGTGCGCGTGGTGAACTGGCCGTTGAAACGGCTCGTGTTGAGCCGGTGCGCGGGCATTTACGTCTGGCTCGTGACCGGGATGCCGATCACCGATCCGACGGGCGGCTTCAAATGTTTCCGTCGCCGCGCGCTGGCGGCGTTGAATCTGGACGCGATTGAATGTTACGGCTACGGCTTTCAGATTGAACTGACGCACAAACTGTGGCGCGATGGTTTCAAGGTCACGGAAACGCCCATCACTTTTCTCGACCGCACCCACGGTCAGTCGAAGATGGCGGGCGGCATCATCAACGAAGCGTTCTGGCTGGTGTGGCGGCTGTGGTTGCAAAACGGTTGCCGCCGCTGGCCGCAACGGAAGCGTTAAACCGAAAACCGAAATGAACCGCAAAGAACGCAGAGAACACAAAGACTGAAATGCGTTTGGATAAAAAGTTACCCGGACAATTCTTGGCACTGGCGTTGCCACCCCGAAGGTCTGCCTTTTGCTTCTTTGCGTTCCTTGCGCTCTTTGCGGTTAGTCCATTTCGGATTTCGGGTTAAAGCGCTTTCAAAAAGTAAAACGCGGTCTGGTGCGTCAGGCCTCACAGCCGACAAAACCCGCCGCCGCGTTCAAAAAAATTCCGCGCGGATTAAATCAGCGTCTCCCTAGATAGCTTTGAACCCGGCTGGCTCATACGCATAGAAATGCCAGGTGACCACTTGCCCGGAACGGCTGCCGAAAATAACCAACTGGCGACGCAAGGTGGCGAAATCGCCGAAGATGTCCGCCCCTTGAAGAATTTTTGTGTAGCGATCCAGGTAATGCACCCGTTGGGCTTCATCCGTCGCGTGCGTGATCAGCACTTTTAGCGGCGTATTGAAAAGCTGGAGTTTGTTCATCTCCACTTCGGTGCCTTCAATGATGTGTTCATGCTCCATCGCGATGTTGACACATTTTGCGTAGGCGGTATCCGGGCCGAAATGGTGTTCATCCAGCTCGGCGTAAAAAATGGAATCAAGGTAATAATAGGCAGAGTCCCACGTGGAAATGCCGAGTCCGGTGGCGATGGCTGGAAAGACATCTTCCAACATTAACCTGGTATAGGCCGTTTCCGAATTCCACAGAGCGACGATCTGCGAATCCATGGCTTTGGCCGAAACCACCTTGAGAAAGGCGTCCTTGAATTGTTGCGGGCTGATGCGAATCATAATTTTATTTCTGGTGGATGTGAAATCTCTGCCCGCCACCCTGCCAGTGTTTCCGGACTCATTCAAATCCCAAATGGCCTGGTCCCGATATTGTGGGCGGCCAAAGGGTGAGCGCGTGTGAGTTAAACCCGAACGCCGAAGTTGGAAATTCGGGGTTGATAATTTCCGAGGTGTCCGCAGCGGCTTCCCTCTCCCCTCGGAGGGGAGAGGGAGACCGCCCGCGCGTCCGCTGAATTTTTTAGCGGCGGATTTTCAATTTCGAGGTTCGGGTTAAAAGAAATAGAATCCTGAAAGCCAGCAACGTCCGGCGAAGAAATTCACCGGCCGTTTTTTATTTTGAAAGCGCCGCCTCACCGGTTTAGCCGAAACCATGCAGTAAGAATTTTTTAACCACCGATGGACACGGATAAAAACGGAGCGCGGACGGCCCGTCCGCGTGTTCACGGCGGCACCAAGGAGCGAGCGGACGAGCCGTCCGCGCTCCGTGCGCGAGAGATTGCGCCGCGTTGTAATCCGTGTCCCTCTGTGTCCCTCTGTGTCCATCCGTGGTTTCAACGGCATGGATTCGGTTTAGAAAAACGGATTGCTGGCGAGTTCCTCCGCCACGGTGGTCACCGGGCCGTGGCCGGGGCAGAGCAGCGTTTCGCCGGGCAGCGTCAAAATTTCGGCGCGGATTTTTTGCCGCGCGAGTTCCCACTGGCCGTTGCCGTGGCACATCGAGCCAGCGAGAATCGTGTCGCCCACGATGGCGACGCGCGGCGGATTGTCCGGCCAGCCTGCGATGAAATACGTCACGCCATCGGCGGCGTGGCCGGGCGTTTCGCGATGCGAGATTTGCAGGCTGCCGACGGAAAATTTTTCTCCGGGCTGAAGCTGCTGGCTTTTAGGCGCGGCTTGGATGGCGCTGTGAATCTGCGCCGCCGGAAACACGGCGCGGATTTTTGGAAGCGCATCAATGTGATCCCAGTGTGAGTGCGTGAGGAAAATGTGGCGCAGCGCCAGTTTGTTTTCTGCGAGGCAATCCAGCACCGGCTGCGCGTCAATGCCGGTGTCGAACAGCGCGGCTTCGCGGGCAGCGGCGTCCCATGCGAGCAAGCAATTCACGGTCAGGCCGTCGCCAGCGGTGGTGAAGACGCGGAGATTTTGCCAGCGCGATAAATCATTCGCAGCGGGCCGCCAGCCGTTCGCGATGCCTTGAAGTTTTTTTGCGTCCAGACTGATGAGCGGGGCGAGCGCGGCGAAATTTATTTTCTCGGCGCACTGGCCGGAGTCCTCGAGCGTGGCGAGATCGGTTTCAGAAATGGCGGCGATGCGCGCGACCTTCGCGCTGGAGACACCGCTCATCGTGCGGGCTTTGCGGATGATGTCACCGAGATGGTCTTCGAGTTGCACGGCGAAGACGTTAGCGAAATAATTTTTTACGGCAAGC
>JAYVQV010000431.1:0-5111 GCA_043776855.1 Limisphaerales bacterium
GATGCCGACGCAGACGCCGAGCGGCTGGCGGATGGCTTCGCAATCAATGCCGCGCGCGATGTTCTCCAGCACCTCGCCCATCATCAACGACGGCACGCCGAGCGCGAACTCGATGACTTCCATGCCGCGCTTCACGTCGCCGCGCGATTCCACGAGCGTCTTGCCATGCTCACGCGTGTTGCTGCGGACGATGTCCTCAAAATTTTCATCCATCAACATCTTGAACCGGCCAAGAATCCGCGCGCGTTCGACCGGCGGGGTTTCCATCCACGCGGGAAACGCGGCGTGCGCGGCTTCGACGGCGGCGTTGGCGTCGGCAACATTTCCGACCGGACATTCAGAAATCACTTCGCCGATGGAAGGATTGAAAACCGGCGTGCGCGCGGTTTTGGAATCAATCCATTCGCCGCCGATAAAGTTGGGACAAGGTTCAAGTTTCAACATAAAATTATTTTTTCTTCAAAAAAAGCCATGCAACAAAGCAAATCAATCCGCCAGCGACCAGGCCAGCAATAAACTTGTCACTCTTAACTGTTGCCGCGACGCGTTGAACATAAGTTACAATCTTTTGCTTTTCTTCAAGTCGAATAGCGTGTCGGTCTTGCACCCAATCCGGCAAATCCCGGGGCGTTACCTGCCACAAAAGCGAAACCAAATTCTTTTTCAAAAACAGTGCGCCACCCAATTCATGCATTACTGGCGTTGACTTGCATGATTCTGGTGTTGCTAGAAAAAATATCCACCTTGATTCGTTCATAGCTTGAATGATTGAATCTTTCCAACGCGCCCCGGGTTGAATGCTTAATTCAGCAAGAAACACTTCGAGGTTGTTTTGACGCAGGAAGGCTTCGAGTTGTTTCGCAAGCTGGCTGTCCTTTGCGGAATAGCTGACAAATACATCTGGCATAAATTGGTTTAGTATTTTGATTTCCGTTTGCTTTTGCCTGCCTTGGTTTGCTTTCCGTTCAATACGAGACGCAATCCCCGTTCTGCCAAAGAACTAAAAGATACATTTTCCCTTTGAGCCATTCTTTCCACTCGCTTAAAAAGTCCGTCTGGAATTTCGATTGTTATTTTCATTTTATCCACGTTTGTTAACCGGCTCAACACTCCGCTGCGCCGCGCCGGTGTATTTCGACAGCGGACGGATGAGCCGGTTGTGCGCCTGTTGCTCCATGATGTGCGCCGTCCAGCCGGTGATGCGCGCCATCACGAAGAACGGCGTGAACATATCAATGTCAAAGCCCATCATGTAGTAGGCCGGGCCGCTGGGAAAATCTAGGTTCGGATAAATTTTCTTCTGCTCAATCATCGTCGCCGCGAGGATGTCGGAAATCTCCAGCCATTTTTTGTTGCCGGTGAAGTCCGCCATCTGCCTCATGTATTTCGTCATCGTCGGCACGCGCGAATCGCCGCTCTTATAGACGCGATGCCCGAAGCCCATCACGACGCGATGTTCGCGCAACGCGGTCAGCATCCAGTCCTTTGCGCGCGACGGCTCGCCGACTTCCAGCAGCAGATGCATCACCGCCTCGTTTGCGCCGCCGTGCAACGGGCCTTTCAACGAACCGATGCCGCCGACCACCGCGCTGTAAATATCCGACTGGCTCGACGTGATGACACGCGTGGTGAACGTGGAGGCGTTGAAGCCATGCTCCGCGTAAAGAATCAGCGAGACATCAAACGCCTTCACGACTTCCGGCGCGGGCACTTTGCCAAAGACCATGTGGAAAAAATTCTCTGCGAAGCCGAGGTCTTTGCGTGGTGAAATAAATTCCTGCCCCTTCCGATGCCGGTAAAACGCCGCGACCATCGTGGGAATTTTCGCCATCATGGCGATGGAGCGATTCAGATTCGTGGCGGCATCGGACTTCGTCGCCAGTTCCAAATCCTCCATGCCGAGAAAACTCACCGCCGTCCGCAATGCGTCCATCGGGTGCGCCGTGCGCGGCGTTTTCTGGATGACCGCGAGCAAGTCCTTGCTGATGTCGCGCTGGCTGCGTTCGGACTTCTGAAATTCCGCGAGCTGTGCCGCGTCCGGCAGTTCGCCGTGCCAGATAAGCCACGCGACCTCCTCAAAGCTGCAATGCTCCGCCAGTTCCTGCACCGGATAGCCGCGATACACCAGCGAGTTGATTTCCGGCATGACCTTGGAGATCGCGGTTTTATCCACGACCACGCCGTCGAGGCCGTGATGAATAGTTTCGTCGCTCATAAAATTTTTTGTAGCAGCCGACGTGAGGAGGCTCTAACTGTTTGCCAAAATATCCAAATTCAAAATGAGCCTCCTCACGTCGGCTGCTACAACTTGAAATTAAAAATATCCTTGTCGAACTTCGCGTAATCTTCGTAACGCAACAATTCGTAAAGCTCCGCGCGCGTCTGCATTTTTTTAACGACCGATTCCTGCGTGCCTTCGCTCTTGATGGTCGCGAGGCCGTCTTCAATGGCTTTCATCGCGAGCCGCAGCGTCGTCACCGGATAAATCACGATGTTGAAGCCGAGATCGGCAAGCTGTTTCGTCGTCAGCAATTTGCTTTTGCCGAACTCCGTCATGTTTGCGAGCAACGGAACTTTGATGGCCTTGCGAAAGTTTTCAAATTCACCCTCGTCCGCCAGCGCTTCGGGAAAAATCGCATCCGCTCCAGCGTCAACGTAAGCCTTTGCCCGCGCAATCGCACCGTCGAGACCTTCGGCAGCCCGCGCATCCGTCCGCGCCATGATGAGAAAATTATTATCACGTCGCGCGCCGACCGCCGCGCGAATCTTTTCCACCATCGCCTGCGCGGTGACGAGTGATTTGCCATCAAGATGGCCGCAGCGTTTCGGATTCACCTGGTCTTCGAGATGACAGCCGCAAACTTTTGCCGCTTCCAAAGTTTGAATCGTGCGCGCCGTGTTGAGCGCCTCACCAAAGCCGGTGTCCGCATCAATCAGCGTTGGCAAATCCGTCGCCCGCGCAATCGCGCCGCCGCGCGCAGCAACTTCCGACAACGTGGTGAGTCCGATGTCCGGCAAGCCCAAGTCCGCTGACAGTGCTGCGCCGGAAATATAAACGCCGTCGAAGCCGTGACGCTGAATCGCCATCGCCACGAGCGGCGAGAACGCGCCCGGCATCCGCAGCAGTTTGCCGGTCGCCAGCGCCGCGCGGAATTCCTGGCGCTTTTCTTCAGAAGATTTTTTGGCGATGAGCATGGTTTCCGGGTTTGATTTCATGTCTGTCATTTTCGTTCCATCCCAAAATCTGGATGACGCTTGTTGTGCCGGACGTGCATGACGCGCAGCGACCCGGAGTGAACTTCGTAAAGCACATGATACGGAAAGCGCGGCAGGTTCGCGCGGCGAAAGCCACGTCCGGCCAGATGATACCGCAGCGGATTACCCGCCGCTTTCTGGATCATGGTTTTCAATTCCGCCTCAAATTCATCCGCCAACCGCGTCATAATCCCGTCGTAATATCGCAACGCCTCGGCGATGTCCCGCTTCACCAGCGGGTGATAATTCACTTCCACGCTGCGCGCTCCTGGTTCACGTCGGCCCAGAACTGGTCCGAGGAAATCAATCGCGCCGCGCCCGCGTCCAACTCGTCCCGCCGTCTCGCCGCCTCGGCAATGCCGGCGTCGGCTACATCCTCCGCGTCATGTGGCGGCAACGAGTCCAGCAACCATGCCGCGAGCGAACCGCGTGACTTGTCGGGCAATTCCGCCACCGCATCTTTGATCTGGTTGAGTGACATGGCTGAAAATTACTCCTGCGTCGTTGTGTGTGCAAGCGCTCCGTGTCGCGCTAAAAAATTCCCCGTTGGTCGCGCATGGCGCAAGTCAGTTTCTCTGTTGGCAACACGACATTCAATTCGCCAACTTCCGCCGCCGTCAGTTGCGGCAGGCGTTGGACGAGTTCGAGAAAGCGTTTCGATTCGTCCTTGGAAATAATTTCTTCCGTGAGCGTTTCAAATTTGCGGATGTAATCGGTCCGGCCAAATGGTTTCGCGCCGAGCGGATGCGCGTTGGCCACGGCGATTTCGTCAACCAGCTTGCGGATTTCTCCCTCTCCTCCCGCCGAGGGAGGAGAGGGCCGGGGAGAGGAGGGTTTGGTTGCACTCGAATTGCCCCTCTCCCCAACCCTCTCCCCGCTCGTTCCTCGCGGAGCGAGGGAGTCGGAAGCGAGTTTTTTGCCATCGTTGAAAATGATTTCAACGCGGCCGCCAAACGCCTTTTCCTTCGGGTCGGTCGAGTGATAGCGGCGTGTCCATTCGGCGTCTTCGCGCGTCGCGATTTTTTTCCAGAGCGCGATGACTTCGGGATGCTTCGCGACTTCGGGCGCGTAGCTTTTGACGTGATGCCAGAAACCGGTGTGCAGCGCCGACGCGAAGATGAACATGATGCTGTGGTCGAGCGTCTCGCGGCTGGCGTTCGGGTCGGACTTCTGCGGATCGCCCGCGCCCGTGCCGATGACGAAATGCGTGTGGTGGCTCGTGTGGATGACAATTTCGCGGATGGATTTCAGGTCGGGAATCTGCTCACGCAACTTGAACGCGAGATCAATCCACGCCTGCGCTTGATATTCGGCGGAATGTTCCTTCGTGTAGGAATCGAGGATCGCACGGCACGGTTCGCCAGGCGCGGGCAACGGCACATCGTAGCTCGCATTCTTGCCGCCGAGCATCCACGCGATGACGCTGTCCTCGCCCTCGTAAATTGGCGACGGACTTTTCTCGCCGCGCATCGCGCGGTCCACGGCTTCAATCGCAAGCTTGCCGGCGTGCGCGGGCGCGTAGGCTTTCCAACTGGAAATCTCGCCCTTGCGCGATTGGCGCGTGGAAAATCCGACGTGAACGGCTTGCTGCACGGCTTGAAAAATAATTTCCGTTTCGAGATTCAGCATCGCGCCAATTCCCGCCGCTGCGGATGGACACAAATGTGCGATGTGATCTTTTTTGAATTCGTGCAAACAAATCGCGCGCACGAGGTCCATCTGAATTTCGTAGGCAACGACGAGGCCACGCAGCAGTTGCGCGCCGGTGCAACCGCATTGCTGCGCCACGGCGAGCAGCGGCGGGATGTTGTCGCCGGGATGCGAATAATCCGCCGCGAGAAACGTGTCGTGCATAT
>JAYVQV010000432.1:0-5107 GCA_043776855.1 Limisphaerales bacterium
TTGCGAAATAAGTTGACGGTTTAATTCATCAAAGGCGCTCCGCAAGGAGCGCCTTTTTTATTTTTCGCGGATGGAAAATTTGGTGGCGTGGTAGCGGCGGGCATCCTGCCGGACGTAGAGCTGTGGCTTCGCCACCCTCCGTCCCGCGTGCGGGACTACGGAGGACGCGCAGCCCGGCGGAAAAAAACGTCGCCCAGTGTCGGGCGCTCGAAAAAATCCCCAGCCGCTTTCAACCGGAACGATGTCTTCGGAATTTGGGTGGCACCGGCTTCCAGCCGGTTGTTTCCGGCATCCTGCCGGAAACCGTCGGCACGGACACGCCCCGCATGAACGTGAACGGCGGTTGACGATTCCCGTCGCGAACGGAATTTGGCTGGAAGCCAAATTCAACCGGCTGGAAGCCGGTTCCACCCGGCGCGGGGGCGCTCCCCAACTTCGGAGCAACGCTTAAACCCGGATTCCGAAATGGGCTAACCGCAAAGAGCGCAAAGAACGCGAAAGGCAGACCTTCGGGGTGGAAACGCCAGTGCAAGAAATTGTCTGGGCAATTTTTTACCCAAACGCATCCCAGTCTTTGCGTTCTCTGCGCTCTTTGCGGTTCATTTCGGTTTTCGGATTAAACCCGAATTCCGAAGTGGGAAATTCGGGGTTGATAATTTCCGCAGTGTCCGCATGGGCGTCCGCTGAATTTTTTAGCGGCGGATTTTCAATTTCGGGGTTCGGATTAAAGCAACTTCGTCTGCCCGCCTGCCGCCGGCTTCAACCCAAGTTTCTGGTAGCTCAACTCCGTGGCGATGCGGCCTTGCGACGTGCGGTTGAGATAGCCTTCCATGATGAGATACGGCTCATAAACTTCCTCAATCGTATCCGGCTCCTCGCCCACGGCCACGGCGAGCGAGTTCACGCCGACCGGCCCGCCGCCGAATTTCACGATGATCGCTTCGAGGATGCGCTTGTCCATTTCGTCGAGACCGTTTTCGTCAATCTCCAGCATCGCCAGCGCCTTGTCGGCCACGTCTTTCGTGATGCGTCCGTCGTGACGCACCTGCGCGTAATCACGGACGCGGCGAAGCAGATTGTTTGCGATGCGCGGCGTGCCACGGCTGCGCCGGGCGATTTCGTGAGCGCCAGACGGATCAATTTCCACGTTGAGCAAATTTGCCGAGCGCGAAACAATTTTGTCCAAGTCCGCCGCGCAATAATAATCCAGCCGCTCGCGCATCCCAAAGCGCGTGAGCAGCGGCGCGCTCAACAATCCGCTGCGCGTCGTTGCGCCGATGAGCGTGAAGCGCGGGAGGTTCAGCCGCACGCTGCGCGCGTTCGGGCCGGAGTCAATGATGATGTCGAGTTTGAAATCTTCCATCGCAGGATAGAGATATTCCTCGATGGTTTTTTGCAGGCGATGGATTTCGTCAATGAACAGCACGTCGCCTTCTTCCAAATTTGTAAGTAGGCCGGCGAGGTCGCTGGCTTTTTCAATGGTCGGGCCGCTGGTGGCTTTGACATTTGCGCCCATCGCCTTCGCCAAAATATTTGCAATCGTCGTTTTCCCCAATCCGGGCGGGCCGGAAAGCAGGATGTGATCAAGCGCCTCACCGCGTTGCTGGGCGGCGGCGACGGAAATCTCCAGCCGCTCCTTCACTTTCGGCTGGCCGGTGAAATCAGAAAAGAGCGACGGACGCAGCGTCACTTCCAGCGCGGCATCCGCTTTGTTGAGAGAGGAAACGGGACGTTCAGACATCGCGTGAAGGATGCGGAAAGCAGAGCGCACCGCGCAAGGTCAAAGAGTTTTGGTGTGCGGTCAAACGCACACTTCCCAAGCGCGGGAGTTTTGTTACTGTCGGTTCATGTCCCCGAACGGCGCAATCCAAAAGCCTGGCGAATGGCCCGGGGATTTTTCTGCCCGCCGGATGGGCGCGGCCTTCACGCTCATCGAACTGCTCGTCGTCATCGCCATCATTGCCATTCTCGCCGCGCTGCTGCTGCCCGCCCTCGCGAGCGCGAAGTTGCAGGCGTATCGCATCAACTGCGTGAGCAACGAGAAGCAGCTCATCACCGCGTGGACGATTTATTCCGGCGACAACAACGAACGCCTCGCGCTGAATGGCGGTGACAGTTCGGCGATCTCCACCAACGCGCACCTATGGGTCTATGGCGGCAATCACGGTTCGGCGGACACGCTCACCAACCGGCTTTACCTCGTGGGTGAAAAATATTCACTCTTCGCCGCCATTCTGCCCAACGCCCGCCTTTACAAATGTCCCGCCGACCGCACCACCTGGCCGCTCTGGGCCTCCAGCGGCGCGCTGAAAATGGTCGAGGAAATTCGCAGCTATTCCATGAACTGCTACATCGGCCATCCGCCGCTCACGCCGCTCACGCCGCTTTCCATCAGCTCCGGCTACCAGACTTATGTGAAAACTTCCCAGTTCAGCGCCGCCGGCCCGGCCAACCGTTTCGTCTTCACCGACGTGAACCCCGCCAACATCTGCACGCCGGCCTTCGGCGTGGATATGTCGCTGGCCAGTTGGATTCACTTCCCGTCCGGCCTGCACCGCCAGCGCGGCGTGCTGGCCTTTGGCGATGGCCACATCGAAGTGCATCACTGGCTGGATCGCCGCACCCTGCCGCAACTCACCAGCGGTTTCTACATCAGCCACGGTGCCTTTGCCATCGGCAGTCAAGACCTGGCCTGGCTTGCTGAGCGCACCACTTCGCGGAAATAAATTTCAAAATTCTTCCCGCCGTTGGCGGCCCGGTTCACGGTGAAGCTTTGCTCGAATTAGAATCCGGCGGTGGCGCCGGCTCCAGCGGCATCGGGTTTTCGTGGTCGAGAAACTCATCGCAAACGCGCCAGAAATCTGCCGTCGTCTCCACGCGGCGGATGTCGTGCAGAAAACTTCCGGCGATGCCTTCGCCGATGAAGTTCATGAATTTTTTCATGCGCTGCACTTGCGCCGATTCGTTGATGCCCGGTGTGATTTCGTTGTCCCACAGTTCGTGGACGTAATTCAAAATGTCGCGGCCAGCCGGCAGTTTTATTTTTTCGCCGCGCAACTCCGCGCGGATTTGGTCGAACAGCCACGGGTTGCGAATCGCGCCGCGTCCAATCATCAAACCGCGCGCGCCAGTTTCCGCGAGCAAGGTTTTCGCCTGCGCCGCGCTGAAGACATTTCCATTCGCCATCACCGGGCATTTCAATTCCCGCGCCGCCTGCGCGATCAAATCGTAGCGCACGCCGGGGCGATACATCTGCAACACGGTTCGCGCATGGACGGTGAGCAAATCAATCGCGTGCTTCGCAAAAATTTTCAGCAGCGCGTCAAATTCATCTGGCGATTCAAAACCGAGCCGCGTCTTGACCGTGAACGGAATCGTCACCGCCTCGCGCAACGCTCCGAGAATGGCGTCAATGCGCTGCGGCTCCCGCAATAACCCGCCGCCCGCGCACTTGCGATAGACGATGGGCGCGGGGCAGCCGAGGTTCAGGTCAATCGCGGCGACGGGAAATTGCTGCAGCAGCTTGGCGTTGCGCACGAGCGCGGGGATGTCGTTGCCGATCATCTGCGCGATGACGGGGCGACCGGTGGGATTTTTGGTGATGGAATCGAGGATCCATTTTTCCGGGCGCGAATCACCGTGGACGCGAAAAAATTCCGTCCAATAAACCTCCGGCCCGCCGTAGCGATGGATGACGCGCATGAATTGCAGCGTCGTCACATCCTGCATCGGCGCGAGCGCGAGCAGCGGCGCATCGCTGCGGAGCAGGGCGGAAAATGTTTCGTGTGGGGTCACGCGCAGAGAAATTTGCGGCAGAAAAAATTATTTCAAAAGCGCATGAAAGCCAGCCTGCTCGAAATGCCGGTCACCGGTGAGCGCGCCGGAAATCTTTTCATCCGCCATGACAATGAAGGAAATGCAATCGGTCAATGACCAGTCCTTGTCCGCGCGCTGGCGGAACAATTCGATGCCGCGCTCGAAAAGCCGGTTGTCCGGCGGAAAGATTTGAACTTCGGGATTTTCGTTCAGCACGTCGAGCAGTTTTAGGAACACCGCGCGGTTTTCCGGCGCGGAAAGCGCGTCGGCCACTTCAGTCAAAACCCACGCCGTGGTGACGAGCGCGGGTTGCACGTCGTCGTAACGAACGGCGGCGGCGTGGTGTTTATCCCCGCCGTTCACCAGAGCGAGAAAATAAAACGTGTCGGCAAAAAGCGCGTTCATGGTTACGAACGCTTCGCCGTGCCGTGGAGATAATGGTCGTGGTTGGCCGCAAGGTCGGCGGGGAGATTTTTCGCCGTGCCAGCGACAGCGCGGAGCTGTTGCAGCACGGAAGCGCGCGGCTGGTTACGCCGGCCAAACCATTCGCGCAACTGCTGCTGTTCCGGGGCCGGCAATTTTTCAATCGCGGCTTCGATTTCGGCAACCGTGCTCATGCTGGTTAATCTAGCAAACTTGGGAATTCCCGCAAGCGGTGGCTACGCGCCTGAATTCCAGCGTCGCTACATCCTGCATCGGCGCGCCGCAGTTGGGAAAATGTTTCGTGCGGAGTCACGCGGGCAAAAAATTAATGCCCCAGCCGTTTGCGCCACTTCTTCGGATTTTGCGAACAATGAAAAACGGAATAAACGACAATCGCGCCCTCGTTTTCCTCGTAGAAAACTTCGTAAGGAAAGCGGCGCACAAACGCGCGGCGAAATTCATCCACGGCGATGCGATAAATTTTCGGCTGGCGACGAATCATCAAGATGCGGGCTTCAAGACAGCGTAGAAATTCCTCGCCCAGACCCGGCTCGCGGCGCTCATACCAGTTGTAGGCTTCGGCGATGTCGTCGTCCGCGTCGGCAGTGAAAATGACGCCTTCGATCATTTCGCGCGAGCGTGGCTTTTGACTTCTTCCCAAGTGCGGCCAGAATTCGGATGAAGTTGGAAATTTTCCTTGCGGCGGCGCAGTTCGGAAATTTTTTCATCCGACATTGGCGTATGCGCGTCTTCGTCGGCGAGGCTGTCCCACAAATCCTCGACCAGTTCCAGCCGTTCGGCGCGGCCAAGTTTGAAGAGCGGGGCGAATTCGGTTTTCATCCGGCCACGAACATAATTTGCCGCCGCC
>JAYVQV010000433.1:0-5101 GCA_043776855.1 Limisphaerales bacterium
CGCCACGCCGACTTTTTCACACGCGGAAATGGCCATCGCCGCGCTGAAGAATGGCAAGCACGTCCTCTGCGAAAAAGCGATGGCGCGCGATTTGAAGGAATGCGAAGCGATGTTCGCCGCCGCCAAAAAATCCAAGGCGGTGCACATGATCTGCCACAACTACCGTCGCATCCCCGCCATCGCGCTCGCGAAGCGCATGATGGATGAGGGCGCGCTCGGACGCATCCATCACTTCCGCGCCCGCTACGCGCAGGACCGATTGGCCGACCCGGAATTTCCGCTCGACTGGCGTTTGGAAAAAGCCACCAGCGGCAGCGGCGTTCACAGCGACATCAATTCGCACATCATTGACCTCGCGCGTTATCTCGTCGGCGAATTCACGCAAGTCTGCGGCATCGTTCATACGTTCGTGCCGGAACGTCCGCGCGCGGATTTGCTCGCGAAGGGAAAACGTGTTCTCGGCAAAGTCACCGCGCCCGATAGCGCCGCGTTTCTCGGCTGGATGAAAAGTAACGACCAAGAAAGCGGCGTGATGGCGAACCTCGAAGCCACGCGCTACGCACCCGGCCGCCGCAATCACATTGAGATTGAAATCAACGGCAGCAAAGGTTCCATCTTCTTCGACTTCGAGGACATGAACCGGCTGAAGTATTATAACGGCGACGACCCGAAAGACCGGCAGGGTTTCCGCGACATCCTCGTGACGCAACGCGACGGCATCCAGCCTTACGTCGCGAACTGGTGGCCGCCCGGCCATCCCATCGGTTACGAACACACGTTCGTCCACGCCGTCGCCGATTTTGTGAACGCCTGCGCCGACGGCAAGTCCGTGCATCCGACGTTCGAGGACGGCTTGAAAAATCAGCGCGTGCTCACGGCGGTGGAACAATCTTCGGCGAAGGGAAAATGGGTGAAGGTGTGAATGAAATAAATTTTGTGAGAAATTTGTGGGTGAGTTTTCCTAAACCCATAATAAACGCTGTAGTTAAAAAATTGGCCGGGCACACACTGCGGCCTAATCAGATGTAAGACAAAGAATGACTGTGAAGCACAAAATTCCGGAGTGGGTGACCCGCGGTAAAACGATTCGTCAGCTAATCGAAGAATTGCAGTCACTCGAAGATCAAAACCTCGAAGTCCGCATTTCGCTCGATTATGGAGACACTCACCACCCAATTAGCATTATCGAAAATCACGGCAGCTACTGTGTTCTCGTTAATTCCGAAGTTTACCACAACGGCGCTTGGCAGAAATTTATGGACGAGCAGATCGCGAAGTCGAAGCGGCGCACACGTGTAACTAAAAAGAACAAATCCTAACGGGGTGCTAGAGCCAACGCCTATAACCGTCACGCCTCGCGCTTGTGCACGAGATGAGGAAAGACTGAATTATTCCGAATTCATCCGCGCAATCTCCGCCGCATAGCCCGCGCGAAAATCGGGAAACTTGAATTCGTATTTTAATTCCGCGCGCAGCTTCGCATTGCTCACCCGCTTGTTCGTCACGCCGCGTTTGCGCCATGTCTCGGCATCAGCGGTGACGCGCGGGGGCATCGGCTGCTGCAATTCCGCCGCGAGCCACTCGAAAAATTTCAACTGGCTCACCGGCTCGTTGTCCGCCGCGTTGTAGATTTCACCCGGCACTCCCCGTTCCAGCGCCGCGATGATGCAGCCAATCACGTCATCGCGATGAATCATGTTCAGCCACCGCGCGCCGTCGCCCTCAATGCGCGCTTCGCCGCGTAGAAATTGTTTGAATGAATGTCCGCGCGCCGGCCCGTAGATTCCCGCCACGCGGAGGATCAAGGCGGGAAAAGCTTTCAAGCTCGCGCCGCCTTCCCCCTCATCCCTTCCTTCTCCCCCAATGGGGGAGAAGGTGGCCGGAGGCCGGTTGAGGGGGTGACCCGCTGAATCCAATCTTGCCGACGCCAGCAAAAACTTTTCCGTCTCCACCAAAATCTTCGAGGTTGGCGCGTCTGGCTCCGTCGGACTGGTTTCCGTCACCACGGAGCCGTCGCTCTGTGCATAGACGCTGGTGCTGCTGGTGTAGATGAATTTTTTTGGTGGCGATGAGCCCAGCCACGCGACGAGGTTGCGGTTGCCTTCGAGGTAAATGCTCCGGTAATTGTCCGCGCCACCGGACGCCGCGCAGTTCACCACCCAATCGAAATCGCGCGGCAGATTTTTAAGCGACTCCGGTTGCGTGATGTCTGCAAGCAACGGTGTGATGCCAACGCGTTTCAATTCCACTTCCGCCGCCACGCTCCGGCGCAGGCCAAAAACTTCGTGACCCTGCCGCACCAGTTCCACACCGAGTGGCAGGCCGACATATCCGCAGCCAACAATCAAAACGCGCATGGCCAGAAGATACGAAAGGCAGAATGAAGAATGAAGAATGAAGAATGAAGAATGCGGTCAATCTCGAATCCAGCACGGCAGGAGACCGGGAAAGCGATTTAGCTCAACACTCCGCTACAGCAACGCGGTTAAGTTTCTGGCTCCGTGCAAAAGACGGACGAAAAACAAATCATCTTTTCTAACCTGATAAAATATCAGGTAGTTTTCAAAATCCGCCACGCCAAGGCTTCTAATTTCTGGCTGGGCTAAATCTTTTTGGCGGCGGCCTAATTCAGGATTTTTTGAAATTAAACGGAAAGATTCATCAACCTTGTTTTCAAACCGAACCGAAAGCTCCGGGGAAACCTCTTTGGCGTAATAAGCCACGATGCTGGAAAAATCCTCTTCAAAAACCGAACTGAAAACCGTTTTCACCGGCGGGCCTTGCTGGCGATTTCGTGCAGGCGGGCAGAACTGCCGGGGCGTTGCGCGCCTTTCAAACCGGCTTCAATCAGCTTGTTTAACGCGGCGGCCTGGGTTTTATCCTCCAGTTCAAAACTAAACTGGATTCTGGCCAAAGCCTCCTGATTCAAACTTCTAAAATTGCGTTCCGCGCTCGCGGCTAATCTTTCCCGCAGCTCATCGGAAACACCTTTTACTTGGAGTTGGTAGCTCATGGGCAAACCGTAACACAACCATTATGACTGTCAAACGACCGCCAGATTATCTTTTTGATGACCCACTATTTCAGTCAACCCTTCAATCCATCACCGCCGCGAAGCGCAGGCCGCGCGTGCTGATGCGAAGTTTTTTGAAATTAAATTCTTCCATGACCGCTTCGTAAATCACGACGCCGGTGAGAATCACGTCGGCGCGCTGCTTCGGCAGGCCGGGAATTTCTTTCCGTTCGGCCAGCGGCAGCTTCCATAAATTTTTCCGGTGCGCGACGACTTGATCAAACGTCAAAACAGCGCGCTCGATTTTCTCGCGATCAAAACGATCCAGCCCTTTCTCGATGCGCGCGAGGATGCTCGTCGTGCCGCCGGTGCCGATGAGTTGGATTTCGCCGGTTTCATTTTTTAACGCAGGCTCAAGCTGCGGGCGGACTTCGTGATGCAGAAAATCTTTCAGCCAGTCGCGGCACTTGGTGAATTCACCGCGCGTTGGCGGGTCGCCGTGCGGAAATTTTTCCATGAGCCGCACCGTGCCGAGCGGAAAACTGTGGGCGAAATGTTTTTTGGTGCCCTGCCCCACGATGAATTCCGTGCTGCCGCCGCCGACATCAAGCAAGAGCAACGGATGCTGCGCCAGTTCCGCGTCGGTAGCCACACCTTGAAACGCCCAATCTGCCTCGCGTGCGCCGGTGATGATTTCGGTCTTGAGGCCGGACGCGCGTTCGATGGCGTTGGTCAGATCGCGCGGGTTGGCGGCGTCGCGCGCGGCGCTCGTGGCGATGACGCGGATGGAGGACGCGCCGCGTTCACGCGCGATTTCGCCGAATTCCCAGACCGCTTCCGCCGTGCGCGCGATGGGTTCGGGCTGGAGTTGATGCGTTTCGTAAAAGCCTTTGCCGAGCCGCGTCTGCTTGGATTCTTCGTGAACGGGATCCACCTCGCGTCCGCGCACGTCCGCCACCAACAGTTTTACCGAGTTGGTGCCGACATCAATGACTGCGCGACGCTTCGCTTCCATCCGACGCCCAAAATAGGAAACCCGCCGACCGAAACCAAAATGAAAAATGTGACATTTTGCAGACGCAGCGGAGCGCCGGTCTGTGACCGGCTTGGATCATACGAACAATCGTGATGTCCGAACCCGAACACCGAAGTCTTGTAGCGGCAGGCATCCTGCCTGCCGTAGAGGGCGGCTTCCAGCCGCCCGGATGGAGCGTAGATTTGAAAAAAGGCTTGGGATTTTTTCGAGTGCCCGACTATGAGCGACGTTTTTTCCGCCGGGCTGGAAGCCACGGCTCTACGGCAGGCAGGATGCCCGCCGCTACCTCCTTCACTTCGCCGCGTCGGCGCCGAGGTTTTTGCCACTGACGTTGTTGGTGGTGACGAGCGGGCCTTCGTAGCCGGTGACGCGGATTTTGGAGAGGTTCACGTTGGTCATGTTCGCCAGCGAGATGGCGTGGGCGCACGTCCCGGAAATTTCCGACAGCGTCAGGCCGTCGAGAATCCGCGCCGCTGGAATGTTCGTGCCGACGACGAGTTCGCCCACGTCTTGCACGTGAACTTTCTTGAAGGAAATATTTTTCAGGCGCGGCCATTTCTCCACGTCGCCCGGCACGGGGTCGGTCGCCTGGATGCCTTTTTTCAACAGGTCAATGCCGACAAACGTGGGCGACTTGAGGATGGTCAGATTTTCGCCGGAAATATCTTCCATGTAGCCGCCACGTCCATCGCGGCTCTTGATGTAGATGGCGTTTTGTTTGCCGGAGATCACGCAGTTCTGGATTTTGACATTGCGGATGCCGCCGGACATTTCGGTGCCGAGCGCGAGGCCGGCGAACCGGGACGCTTCGAGGCGGCAGTCACGGATGATGACGTTCTCGGTGGGGCGCTGAATGTTTTGCGCCGTCAAGCCGCGCCCGGATTTCAGCGCGATGGCGTCGTCGCCGGTGTTGATGTCGCACTTTTCAATGAGCACGTCGGAACAGGAGTCCACGTCAATGCCGTCGCTGTTCGCGGCCACGCTGCGGATGATGAGGTTGCGCGCGGTGAAATTTTTGCAGAAGAGCGGATGGATGGTCCAGAGCTGCTGGT
>JAYVQV010000434.1:0-5066 GCA_043776855.1 Limisphaerales bacterium
TGGAAAAAGTTCTCGGCCTTGTGGAAATGCTGCTCTCGCCACAGAGCGACGGCATCAGCGGCAAACTCATCAGCGCGCCGTGGGATCCGTGGCAGAATCTGCCCGCGTTGCGCGAGGATTTGATGAAGTCGGATATTTATACTTTGCGCCGCATCGTCCCCGAAGATCGCGGCAAAAAGTGGGAAACAAAATGAAATCCTTTTCTCACGCAAAGTCCGCAAAGTCCGCAAAGGAAAAAAATCCTTTGCGTCCTTCGCGACCTCTGCGTGAGGCTCAAGACAAATGAACTACGCCATCATCGGCTGCGGCCTCATCGGAAAAAAGCGCGTCACGGGAATGCCCGCTGGTTCGCAACTCGTCGTCGCGTGCGATACGAACCTGCCGCGCGCCGAGGAACTCGTGAAGCTCGCCAAAGCTGGCCGCGCCTGCGCCGATTTCAACGACGCTGTGTCCGACCCGAAAGTGGAAGTTGTTTTCATCGCCACGCTGAACTCCATGCTCGCGCCCATCGCGCTGGCAGCAGTAAAGAACGGCAAGCATATCCTCGTCGAAAAACCGGCGGCGATTCACACCAAGGAATTGGACGAACTCGAAGCCGCCGCGAAGCAATCCGGCGCGCTCGTTCGCGTCGGCTACAACCATCGCTATCATCCGGCCGCACTCAAGGCGGTGGAACTTTTCAAAAGCGGCGCGCTTGGGCCGATGATGTTTTTGCGCGGACGCTACGGCCACGGCGGACGCATCGGCTACGAAAAGGAATGGCGCGCGGATGCAAAAATTTCCGGCGGCGGCGAATTGATTGACCAAGGCGTCCACCTGATTGACCTCGCGGGAATTTTTCTCGGTGACTTCACCACGGTGGAAGGTCATGCGACGACGTATTTCTGGAAGATGCCGGTGGATGACAACGCCTTTCTCTCGCTCCGCAACGCCGCCGGCAACACCGCATGGCTGCACGCCAGTTGCAGCGAGTGGAAAAATCTTTTCAGCCTCGAAATCTACGGGCGCGCCGCGAAGTTGCATTGGGAAGGTCTCGGCGGCAGTTACGGCCTGGAAAAATTGACCTACTACAAAATGCTGCCGCAAATGGGCCCGCCGGAAACGACGACGTGGGAATTTCCGCGCGGCGACGAGTCGTGGAAAATCGAGATGGCCGAATTCTTCGAGGATATTAAACTGAAACGCACTCCGGTTCCCGGCTTGAAAGAAGCCAAAGCAGCATTAGCGGTCGTTGAAAAAATTTATCAGAAGTGAATTATGATTATTGCAAGATCACCCTTACGCATTTCCCTCGGCGGCGGCGGCACGGATTTGCCGTCGTATTACGAAAAGCACGGCGGCTTCCTCATCGCCGGCGCGATTGACCGCTACGTCTATATCACGCTGCACGAAAATTTCACGCCCGACCTCATCGTGAAATACTCCAAGCTGGAACGCGTCGAAAGCGCGGCGAAGTTGGAGCATCCCATCATCCGCGAAGCGTTCGACCTTGTTGGCTTGGATGGACGCGGCCTTGAACTCACTTCGATGGCGGACATTCCTTCGGGGACTGGTTTGGGTTCATCCGGTAGTTTCACCACCGCGCTGTTGAAAGCCTTGCACGCGCAGAAGAAAGATTTAATCCATCCCGCCGAACTCGCCGAGCAGGCGTGCGACATCGAACTCAATCGCCTCAAAGAACCCATCGGCAAGCAGGATCAATACATCGCTGCGTTCGGTGGATTGACGTGCTTCAAGTTTTTGCCCGGCGGCAAAGTTGAGGCGTGGCCGCTGAAACTTTCCGACGAAACCCGCGACAATCTCGAAGACAATTTGCTTTTGTTTTTCACCGGCTATTCCCGCAGTGCCTCGGCGATTTTGAAAGAGCAGGACGTGAAATCGAAGTCCGACGACAAGTCCATGATCGAGAATCTGCACTTCGTCAAAGACCTCGGCCTGCAAAGCCAGGCGGCGCTGGAACGCGGCGACCTGCACGAGTTCGCGCGGCTGATGGACGTGCATTGGCAGCGCAAGAAACAGCGCAGCGGCGGCATGAGCAATCCCAAGATCAACGAGTGGTATGACCTCGCGCTGGCCAGCGGCGCGCTCGGCGGCAAGCTCATCGGCGCGGGCGGCGGCGGCTTCCTGATGTTTTACGCGGAGGACAAGGCCAAGCTGCGCCATGCCATGCGCACGGCGGGCCTGAAGGAAGTGCGTTTCCGGTTCGATTTCGAGGGAACGAAACTCGTCATCTCGTGAACGGTTAAGATGATTGCAAAAATAATTTCATGGACTCGCTGGAACAAATTTTGGCTGCCGCGACTGATTTGAAAAATTTTAGTCGTTGGGTAAAAACATCCAAAATTCCGCCAAAAGAAATTGAGAGGCAACTGCTGGCTCAATCGGAAAGAATCTATTCGACGGTCGGTTTGGATTGGCTTGTCTTGAATTCCAAGCTGGAAAATCTTGAGCCCCTTCTTGAATTGTTGCTTTCAAAGCAGTCGCGCCCGGAAACTTTGCCGGCTTGGCATGAAGTTCTTCGCGCCAAATTAAAAAAAGACAAGCGCGGGAAATTGCTTGGAACTTTTTTAAGCCACCAGTGGCAGGCTGAAAACTGGATTGCCAACGTGTGTCGTTTAATTCACGAAGATCAAACCTTGCTCAAAGAAGCAGTTGATGTGCTGCCTTCAATTTTTTGCAAAAAAGAAAAAGCAATTTTTGCGGTTGATTTCGTGAATGGATTATTCGAGCCACTTGCATTTGCTGAAGGAGAAGATCGTGAATTTTTTACCGCTGAACTTGCTCGGCTTGGCACTGGAATTTTAATTGCTGGACGACGCACGCAAATTTCAAATGACGTTTTAGCAGTAATTCAAAAACACACTCGCCAGCTTTGCAATTTAACCAAAGGTCAGGATTCAAAATCTCGAACTTGGGTGCTCGAAAATTTGAACGAAGAAGAAAAAATAGCCGACGGCAAGATTGCAATCACGCAAAACGGTGCTCGCCATCTTGCCCGTGCGCTTGAAGAAGCAAACCAAGGATTTTCCGCAAAAGAAATACTCACAGTCTTGGCTCGAAATTTTGGGCTTGTGGCCATTGGAAAAAGCGGTGACACCGTCATTTACAATCCGCTTCAACATGAAGATATGGCTGGAGGATTGTTGCCCGGACAGCCAGTTTCAATTGAGGAATCGGGTTGGTCAATCAACCAAGAAATTGTTGCTCGTGCAAAAGTGAAAAAGATTTGAGGTTCTTTATGTTTGAAGAAACGGTCAGCATTGATTTGGGCGCGTCTTACACCAAGATTGCATATCGCCGAGCCATAAATCCAAATCACATTGGGACGTTTGAAGCGGAATCAAAAATACTCCCCATTGATGAAAGTCTGCTGATTCCCTCACTTGCCGTTCGGACGCGAGACCCGCAACAACCGTGGTTCTTTGGGATGGTCGCGGCAAAGATGAATCCGAGTTCGGAAATGCAGGTTTTCCAAAATTGGAAAGCAGATTTATTTCGCCCGGCAAACGACAAAGTTTCTGGAACTGCAACCGTCATAGCCCACCGATTTTTTGTTTGGCTAAAATCCAAACTGGAGTCAGCCGGAATTGACCTCAAAAAGTGCCAGACGCGGATTGCTATGCCAGACTTCAATACTTTTGATGAGCGTGCAGAGTTGGTTGCTCGTTGCATGGATTTGAGTGGGTGGGATGATCCCGCGCTAATTCTGAAAGTTACCGAACCGCGCGCCAACGTAATTGGAATGTTTGCGGAAGGTCGGAATGTCGTGATGAACGGACAGTTGGGAGTGAACCTAAATTACGGGCAGATGTTCGGGTTGGAAAATGTATATGTCCAAGCTGCGCGAAACTTTGCGCTGCATGGCACGCATGGAAATTTGGTAAAAGTTTTAGTTGTGGACATTGGCGCATTTACGACTGACATAGCTTTACTGACTTTTGATGTTACTGACCAGCATGAGGGCTTAAATATTGACCGCACGAATAGTTGGCAGTTGGGCGTGATTAACGAACTCGATAAGCCGATGTTTGAAAAACTTGGCGCACGTCATGGATTCACCCAAACTGATTTGTCGTTTGACGATAGCGAGGAGTTGAAGAAAGCCATCCATAGTCGGACTGCGTGGGCGAGAAACGTTCTCTCAAACGGTAATCGTCTGCAACTAAACGTGAGCACCGATGAAGATTTCGAGATTGCCGAAACCGCCTCAAAAAAATTTGCCGCAGAAATTTGGGGGAAACTTTCTGCATTGGTTACGGCTGAAATACCGGAAAGAATTTTTCTTACCGGCGGTGGAAGCCTAATCCCTGCTGTTGCGAGAGAAATTTCAAAGCTCGCGGCACAGTCTGGATTGCGAGTTCAAAATAATGATGCTTCAGAGAACACGCAAAATCTTCAACGTCTTGCGACAGCTTTAGGTGGAAGCAATGTCATTCTTCAAGCATCCGCAGGTTTGGTCTATCAAGGGCAAACCGGCCTTCGACAACAGACTCCCATTTTATTGAATCCAACCGCAGGCTACAAAACGTGCCGTTGTCAGGGAGCAAACAAGGATTGTTGTTTTTGCGACGGACGTGGTTTCGTTTGAATTTCACAGAATTTTTCCATGACCCTTTCGCTTTCCCAAATTCCCGTCGCCATTCTCGCGGGCAAATTTTCTTTGGTTTCAGTCAAAACCGGCGTATTTTACCCGCATGAAAGCGAAGTTGCCGATTGAAGTTGACCCGGAAATCATGAGCGGCGCGCCGGTGTTTCGCGGCACGCGCGTGCCGGTGCAATCGCTGTTTGAATATCTGGAGGACAACCTGTCGCTGGAGGAATTTCTGGATTGTTTCCCGACGGTGCGGCGCGAGGACGCCATCGCGGTGCTGGAACACAGCAAGAGCGAACTGCTCGTCCATGCGTGAAAATTCTCTTCGATGAGTGCATGCCGCAGCCGCTCCGCGAACGTCTGGCGGAGTTTGAAATCTCCACGGCGCAGGAAATGGGCTGGGGTCGCGTGAAGAACGGCGAGTTGCTCAAACGCGCGGAAGGCGTATTCGATGCGTTTCTTACCGCCGACCAGC
>JAYVQV010000435.1:0-5046 GCA_043776855.1 Limisphaerales bacterium
AGCGGCGAAACTCTTCGTCGGCAAGCACGATTTCAAATCCTTCGCCGCCACGCACAGTTACGAGATGGACAGCACCGTGCGCACGCTCACGCGCTGCGACGTGAAACGCTCTGGCGCGGACGTCACTTTCATCATCGAGGGCGACGGTTTTCTCTACAAGATGTGTCGCGGCATCGCTGGGACGATTGTGCAGGTCGGCTTCGGGAAATTTTCGCCCGGCGAAATCAAGGCCATGCTCGCCAAAACCGACCGCCGCGCCGCCGGCATGAGCGCACCGGCGCACGGCCTGGTGTTGTGGAAAGTTTTCTATGCGAAAAAGAAAAGCCGACAGAATTAACAAGATTATCAGGATTTTTTTGAATCCATTTAATCCTGTAAATCCTGTCTAAAGTTTTTATGAATGTAGTTTTGCTCGAACCAGAAATCCCGCCGAACACCGGTAACGTCGCCCGCCTGTGCGCCGCCACGCGAACGACGCTGCATCTCATCGAGCCATTCGGTTTCAAGCTGGACGACGCATCGCTCAAGCGCGCGGGCATGGATTACTGGCAGCAAGTCGAGTGGCATCGTTGGAAGAATTGGAACGCGTTCGCGGAAAAAGTTCCGGCAACCGCGCGGCTATGGTTCATCGAATCCGGCGGCGGGGGAAATTATAGCGACATGAAATTTTCGCCGGATGATTATCTGGTCTTCGGTCGCGAGACGGCGGGTTTGCCGAAACAACTTTTGGAATCGCATCGCGAAAACTGGCTGCGCATCCCGATGTTCAACGCAGAATCGCGTTCGCTGAACCTCTCGAACTGCGTGGCGCTGGTCTTGTTCGAGGCGTTGCGGCAGCAGGGATTCAAGGGCGAAATCCGCTGATCAAAATTTATTGTATTCCTCGTGTGTGCCAATCCAAGTCCAGACAAACGTCTGGCTGTCCCGGTAATAACCCACCGCCCGATAATGATCGCCGATTCTGACCGACCAGAAATTCTTTTTGAAAGGTTTGAAATGCAGCGAAGGATAATCAGAATTGGCCAGCCAGAGCCGGAAATTTTTCAAGGCCAGTTTTTGAACTTGCGCCGGAAGTTCGTCGTGACATTTCCAGAAGGAAGCGGCGGCCTTGGAATTCATTATTATTCCCGGCTTGGAAAGTCGCGCAGTTTTCCATCCTTGGCCTCGGCTTCCGCCTGCTCCATCAAACGATGCAACTTGCCGCCCGGCTCCGCGTCAGCGGCCATCTGGCGATCCCAAGCATCATCCGTCCATTTGTGCAAGTAGCGCGCAATGTCCTCGCGCTCTTCCATTGTCAGCGAGGGAATCGCTTCTTTGATTTCAGCCACCGTGCTCATGCGGGAAAATTAAGCGCAATCCGAAAGGGCGTCAATGCGGCAAAACGGCGGACGGATCAAAACCGCTTGTTGTATTCTTCGTGCGAACCGATCCATTCCCAAAGAAAATTTTGGCCGGAAAATTTTCCGACCGCCCGATAATGTGCGCCGATGCGAACTGACCAATCCGATTTGCCGATGGATTTGAAATGTAGCGAAGGATGAAAAGCGTTCGCCGACCAAAGGCGATAATTCTTCTGTGCCAGCGCCCGAACTTCGGCGGGCAACGCGCGATACCGCCGCCAGAATTCGGAAGTTCCTCGGCTGGGAAAAATCACGGTTCGCGCAGGATGTCGGTTAGCGGAATGGTTTTGCCGGCGGCATATTCCGCTTCGGCGTCGCGATGGAGCTTGTCAAATTTTCCGGCGGCGGCGTCCACTTTCATTTGCCTGTCCCAATCGTCATCCTCGAACGGATGCAGCAACGCCTCCAACTCGCACCGCTCTTGCAGCGAGAGTTCCTGGATGGCGGACCAGATTTCAGCAACCGTGCTCATGCGGGAAAATTAAGCGCAATCCGAAAGGGCGTCAATGCGGCAAAATGAAGCTGCCAGACGAATTCAATTCCTAATCCAGCACACCCAGCTCGCGATTCGCCTTGCGGAGCTTGCGCGAAAGGTCGAGGCAGAGGTTGTTGCACAATTTTATTTTCGCCGCCGGATGCGTTTCGCCGAGCTGCTCGAAATCTTCGCGCGTCAGCTCGTCGCACTCGGCGGCGGTGTCGGCGAGAATCATCGCGGAGCGCGGAGCGCGGTCAATCATCGCCATCTCGCCGAAGGACATTCCGGTCGCGAAGGTCGCGAGGCGGCGCTGCCCGCCGTCGGGCAGCGGCACGATCACACTCACGGAACCGTGCGCGAGGAAAAACATTTCGCGCGCGTCGGCCCCGATGTGAATGATGGTTTCGCCCGCCTTGAACTTGCGGCGTTTCAGGAGCGCCTGCACGGTTTCCTTTTCCTCCGGCGTCAGGCCGGCGAACAATTCGTATTCACCGGTCTTCGCGGATTTTTCCACGGCGCGGTGCGGTGAGAGTTTTTTGATGACGGCGTTCTCGCACCATTCGAGCGCGGCGTCGGCATCGTCGAAGGCGAGAAATTCTTTTTCAAAATGTTTCGCCAGCTTGATGCGCAGGAAACGGCGGAGCAGCGGCACGCGCGCGGGATTCACGAAGATCAGTTTCTTGCCGCCCGCCTTGAGTTTCTCAAACGTCTGGTAGATCAGGTGGCAGGCGCTTTCGCTGATGCCAAGGCAGCGCTTAAAATCGAGGATGAAAAAATCGGCGGCCTCAATGCTGTCCACGAGGTCGCTCACGAGAACTTCGGCGGTGGAGAACATGAGGTTGCCCTGCAACTGCCACGCGCGGATGCGGGCGCCGTGTTCGCGGAGCAGCGCGGTCTCGGCGGCGGAGCGGACGCGGTTGGAATTGATTTCGGCGGCGGAAAATTTCCGGCGGATGGTGAACTTGCCGATGGGCGGACGGTTCAACAGATGCAGGTCGAGGTTGTGTGAAATTTCTTTACAGACTTGAATGCCGCGCACGCTGTTGCCGTGCGCATCAAGGCGCGGAGAAAAAACGCCGATGCCAAGTTGCCCCGGCAGCACAGCGATGACGCCGCCGGCCACGCCGCTCTTCGCCGGCATGCCGACGTGATAAAGCCATTCGCCCGCGTAGTCATACATCCCGCAGGTTTCCATGACGCTCAAGACGCTCTCGACATATTCGCCGCGCACCGCCTGCTTGCCGGTGACGGGATTCACACCACGGCTGGCGAGCGTGGCAGCCATCGTGGCGAGATCGCGGCAGTTGACGGAGATGGAGCATTGCTTGAAATAAAGTTCCGTGACCGGCGCGGGATCCTCGGTGAGGATTTCAAAATTGCGCAGCATGTGGCTGATGGCGCGATTGCGGTGGCCGGTCTCGTTCTCGGAACGGTAAATAACTTCGTCCAGTTTCAACGTGCGCCCGGCGTAGTTGCCGAAAGTTTCCAGCACCCGACGAAAGCGCGTCTGCGGCGACTTGCCCGCGATGAGTCCGGCGGTGGCGATGGCACCGGCGTTGATCATCGGATTGCGCGGACGGCCAGTGCCGGGTTCGAGGCTGATGGAGTTGAACGCATCGCCAGTCGGCTCCACGCCAACTTTTTTCAAGACGGTTTCGCGGCCATTGTCTTCAAGCGCCATGCCATAGACGAACGGTTTGGAGATGGACTGGATGGTGAATTCCTGCTGCGTGTCGCCGACTTCATAGACCGAGCCGCCCGCCGTGACGAGACAGATGCCAAACCAGTCAGGGTCGGCCTTGGCGAGTTCGGGGATGTAGGTGGCGACGCTGCCGTCCTTCACGCGCGCGAATTTGGCGTGAAGCTGCTGCAAATAATCCAGCACGGGTGAAGAAACTGGAGCCGGTTGATGACCTCTCATGCGCGAAAATTTATCTGCCGACCAGCGGCGAGTAAAGTAATGGTGGACGAAAATTTCCGTCCGCCTTTTTGTTTTTCAACCGCTGGCATTTTGCCATCCTCACCGCATGGAAATAAAACCAAAGGCGCGCGGGATTCTTTTCCGCCTCGTCCGGCTTGTGCTGGTGGCGCTGGTAATTTTTTATCTGGGCGTCTGCGCGCTGGTTTTTATTTTTCAACGGAAGCTGGTCTACCTGCCGCCCATTCGCTCGACCGAACAGGTGAACCAGATGGCGCGCGAGGCCGGCATGGAACGCTGGACCAATTCCGCCGGCGGCGGCATCGGCATGAAGCGCCTCGCCACCAACCAGCCCGCCAGCGGCAGCGTGTTGATGTGCTACGGCAACGCCAGTTCGGCGGTCGGCTGCTCGATTTATGCGGACGTGATTCAATCGGTCGCGTCGCTAGATTTTTATGTGTTGGAATATCCCGGCTACGAAGACCGCGCTGGTCAGCCGGGTCAGGAAAGTATTTTGTCTGCCGCCCGCGAAGCTTTTCAATTGCTCGATACGAACCGCCCGGTTTATCTCGTGGGCGAATCGCTCGGCTCGGGCGTCGCCTCGTTTCTCGCTGGAAAATTTCCAGAAAAAATCACGGGCATCGTTTTGTTTTCGCCGTATCACCGGCTGGCGGACGTGGCGCAGAGCCATTATCCGTTGCTGCCCGCGCGCTGGTTGTTGCTCGATGATTTTCAATCGGAAGCTTACCTGAAAAATTTTCACGGACTTGTCGGCATCGTGATTGACGGCCAGGATGAAATCGTGCCGGCCAAATTTGGCCGCCGCCTTTTCGATGGCTACGCTGGCCCGAAACGGTTGTGGGAATATCCCAAGAGCAACCACGTCGAACTCGGCGAGCCGCCGGAAATGTTCTGGCGGGCGGCCATCGAATTTTGGCGCGGCGGCAACGTGCCGAAGTGAACGGCAGAAAAAAATTTCATTCCCTTCCCCGCCAGTTTTTCCCATCGTGTCCGCATGGAAATGAAGCAAGGATTCTTCGCCACCGTCGCCGCGTTTAGCGTGTTCACCAACCTCGCGCTCGCCGCTGACCGTCGCGTGACGCTCGCCGTGGATGCGACCGCCGCCGCGCGCGGTCTGCTCCACGCCACCATGCGCATCCCCGCCGCACCCGGCAAACTTACGTTGTTTTATCCGGAATGGATTCCCGGCGAGCACTCCCCCAGCGGCCCGGTCAACAACGTCACCGGCCTGA
>JAYVQV010000436.1:0-5030 GCA_043776855.1 Limisphaerales bacterium
ATCATCCGCACGGGCATCGGCTCGGAGCGCCCGCTGCATCCGCAATTTCAGCACGTCGGCGATTTCACGGACGCGTTCCGGCTGATGTGCAAAAACATCGAAGTCATCCGGCTCGACGAACCGGAACACATTTTCCCCGCATACGAAAAAGCGCTGACGCGCACCGACGGTAAAAGCACAATCATTGTTGAATATGGCGACTACTACAGCGAAAAGTGAACCAGTGACGGCCGCGACTCTTCGCGACTGGCCACTGATGATGAACAACATTCCGCGCGCCGATCTCGACGCGCTGATTGAATTTCTTAAACAGGAAGACCCGATCCTCACGCAGTCGAAAAATGTCGCTGCGTTCGAGCAGGAATGGTCTGCATGGGTCGGCATGAAGCACAGCGTGTTCGTGAACTCCGGCGCTTCGGCCAACCTGATCACGATGGCCGCGCTCAAAGAAAAATCCGGCGGCGGAGAAATCATCGTGCCGACGCTCACCTGGGTTTCCGACATCGCGAGTGTCATGCAGGCGGGCTTTGATCCGGTGTTTGTGGACATCAATCCGCGCACGCTCGGCATGGACACGGCGCAGGTCATCAAGGAATTAAATTCTTCAACGCGCGCGGTTTTTATCACGCACGTTCTCGGCTTCAACGCGCTTGACCAGACGCTCATTGACGAATGCCAGAAGCGCAACATCCCGATCATTGAGGACGTTTGCGAATCGCACGGCGCGACGTTCAAGGGCAAGCGGCTCGGCAGCATCGGCTTCGCGTCAAACTTCTCTTTCTACTACGCGCATCACATGAGCACCATCGAGGGCGGCATGGTGTGCACGAACGATTCTGAATTTTACGAAACGCTCCGCATGATGCGTTCGCACGGCATGGTGCGCGAAAGCAAGGACGACGCGTTGAAGGCGAAATACAAATCGGAGCATCCTGATTTGAACCCTGATTTCATCTTCGCGTTTCCGGCTTATAACGTCCGCAGCACGGAACTGAATGCCGTGCTTGGTCGCGCGCAGTTGAAGCGCCTTGACGCGAACAACGAAAAGCGCACGCGCAACCAGAACTGCTTCCTCGACAACCTCGACGCGAAGAAGTTCTACACCGACTTCGACCGCGAAGGCAGTTGCAACTACGCCTTCACGCTCGTGCTGCGTGAAGCTGACCAAGCCTTGTGGGATCGCATTGAAGCCAAGCTCCGCGAGCGCAAGATTGAGTTTCGTCGCGGTCTGTCTGGCGGCGGCAACCAACTGCGCCAGCCGTTCCTGCGCCGTGAATTTGACTGCGCCGAGGATTATCCGCAGGTCAACCACATCCATTTCTTCGGCGCTTACATCGGCAACTATCCCGACTTGGAAACCGACCGCATCAAGGCGTTGTGCGAACTGCTGAATTCACTTTGAGATTATGAATCGCCCACTCGATGTCCTTTTCGTCAACGCTGATTCCTCGGCGGCGGCTTACCAAGATTTGAGCAAGGACTTCTCGGCCATCGAGCCGCCGACGTGGGCGCTGTTGCTCGCGCAGGCCTGCCGCTCAAAAGGCTTCGGGGTGAACATTCTCGACTGCGGCGCTGAACGACTCACGGAAGAACAATCTGCCCAGCGTATTTCCGAAATGCCCGCGCGCCTCGTCTGCTTCGTTGTGTATGGCCAGAATCCAAACTCTGGCACGACGAACATGATCGGCGCAACCTCGCTCGCACGGAAACTTAAGGCGGCGAATCCGGAAACAAAAATATGTTTCGTCGGCTCGCACACCAGCGCGCTGCCGATGGAAGTCATCGCGCTGCCGGAAGTGGATTTCATCCTGTTGAATGAAGGCGTTTATGCGCTGCAAAATTTGTTGCGCACGGATTTGGTTTCCAAGCTCGATCAAGTCAAAGGCATCGGCCACAAACAAAATGGTTTTCCAGTTTTGAATCCGCCGGAGATTGTCGTGCCGAATGACAAGATGGACACGGATATGCCCGGCTACGCGTGGGATTTGCTGCCTTACAAAAAATCGCCGCTGGATTTGTATCGCGCCCACTTCTGGCACGCGGAGTTCAACCACGATTATCGCACGCCGTTCGCATCGGTTTACACGTCGCTCGGCTGCAAGTTCAAATGCGACTTCTGCATGATCAACATCATCAACCGCACCAACAATGCGGACGGCGTGGTTTCGTCGGACACGCCAAACATGCGGTTCTGGTCGCCGGCGTTCATGGTGAATGAATTTGAGAAGCTCGCCACGATGGGCGCGAAGACCATCCGCATTTCGGATGAAATGTTTTTCCTGAACAAGAATTATTACGAGCCGTTGCTCGATGGCATCATCGAACGCCAGCTTGATCTGCGGATGTGGACGTATTCGCGCATTGATACGGTGCGTCCGCAGTATTTGGAAAAATTCCGCAAGGCCGGCATCAACTGGCTCGCGCTCGGCGTCGAGGCCGGCAACCAGAATGTCCGCCGCGAAGTTTCCAAGGGCAGTTTTCAGGATGTGAACATCCGCGAAGTCATCAAGACCGTGCGCGATTCCGGGATGTATGTGATTTCAAATTACATTTTCGGCTTCCCCGAAGACACGCACGAGACGATGCAGCAGACGCTTGATCTCGCGCTGGAATTGAACACGGAAATGGCGAATATGTATCCGTGTCAGGCACTGCCCGGCAGCCCGCTTTACTACACCGCCAAGCAAAACGGCTGGAAGCTGCCGTCCACGCTCGGCGGTTACGCGTTCCTTTCCTACGACAGCGAGCCGTTGCCGACGAAGCATCTTTCTGCCGCGCAGGTTTTGAAATTCCGCGATGAAGCGTGGCGCAAGTATTTCACCAACCCGACCTACTTGCAGTCGGTGGAAAAAACCTTCGGCCTGCAACAACGTAAAAATGTCGATGCGATGGCGAGCATCAAGCTCAAGCGGAAATTGCTGGGCGACTAAACCAGATTGCTGCCATGAAAGTTCTCATCACCGGCGGCACGGGTTTTGTCGGCAAACATCTTCAGCAAGAACTGGCCGCGCGTGGTGTTTCTCACTTTGTTTTTGGCGGTCGGCAGTTTGATCTGACGCGCTGGGAAAATGCCGAGAAAGTTTTTTCCGCGCACCGCGACGCCACGCTCATCATCCATCTCGCCAGCTATCAAGCCGCCGGTGAATTTCCCGCGAAGCATACGGCGGAACAGTTTTTCAAAAACAATCTCATCCACAACCATACGCTCGAAGCGTGGCGGAAATTTATTCCGGCGGCGAAGTTCGTTGCGCTCGGTGCATCGTGCGCGTATCCGAGTTCCGCGCAGGCGATGACCGAGGACAAGATTTTCGACGGCGCGATTCACG
Organism: Limisphaerales bacterium; assembly: GCA_043776855.1. Classification (GTDB taxonomy): domain Bacteria; phylum Verrucomicrobiota; class Verrucomicrobiia; order Limisphaerales; family UBA11358; genus UBA11358. The sequence goes on from JAYVQV010000436.1 coordinate 3,327, forward strand.
GCAGCGTTTATTCCTACGGCGCGACCAAGCGGATGCTTTACACCGGCATTCTCGCCTACAACGACCAGTTCAAGCTGAACGGAAATTATCTCATCCCGCCGGCGATGTATGGCGAGGACGATGATTTCAACGAAGCCACCGCGCACGTTCCCTCCGCGCTCATCGGACGCTTTGTTAAAGCAGTGAAAATGAATTTGCCCGAAGTGGAAATTTGGGGCGACGGCACGCAAGTTCGTGATTTGGCCGACGTGAAAGATTTCGTCAAGAACCTGCTGGAGCTTGCACCGAAGCTCGAACGCGACATGGTGAACCTCGCGCCCGGTCGCGGCAAAACCATCAAGGAACTGGCGTTGACTGTTTGTGAAGCTGCGGGCTATCAGGGCAAAGTTGTTTTCAATGCGAGCCGTTACACCGGTGCGAAGGAAAAATTTGTGGATGCCACGAAACTCCGCGAGAAATACGGCATCGTGATGAACCACGAACTCGCGCCCGGCATCCGCCGCACGGTGGCGTGGTATGCGAAAAATTACGACGCCGTGAAAGACCGGCGCAAATTTGCCACCGCATGACTGCTGACCAGATTCATCGCGGCGAGATCACGATCATCATGGCCACACGCGGTCGCCCGGAGATGCTCGCGCAGGTTTTTGCTTCGCTCAAGGCCAACACCGCGCAAAAGGACAAGGTTTGCATCTGGCTTTATGTGGACGTGGATGACCGGGTGACGCGCGATGCAATTGACGCTGGAAAATTGAGCGACGCGGGCATCAAGATCAACTGGCACTTCGGCGGACAGACCGCCGGCCTTTGCGAAACCCAGCACACGCTCTGGCACAACTCCGGCCGCACTTCGGAAATCTACATGGTCACCTGCGACGATGCGTGTTACAGCACGCCGGGCTGGGATGATGAGTTGCGCGCCGCCTCCACAAAATTTCCCGACGGTATTTTTGTCGCCAGCCCGCACGATCCGATGACTGCGGACACGTGCACCTATCCGATTTTCGGATGGCGCTGGCTGGAGACGCTGGAGACGATTTTTCCCGGCCATTTTCCTTACTGGTATGATGACCGCTGGGTGCATCAGATCGGCGAAATGAGCGGACGTTTTGTCTGGCTCTCAATCGTGATGGACGGCATTCGCGGCAAGGGCAAAACCCGCCGGATGCGCGATCTGCCTTTCTGGGCGCGTTTTTTTCAACTCTCATTGGACGAGCGCAAAGCTTCTGCCAAAAAATTAATTGATGCCATGAACCTTGATCCTGAAAGTAAAAAAACCGCGCTGGCCAAAGCCGATCAACGCGCCGCCGAAATCGAAGCGCAGCAGGATAAAAAGTTTTCCGATCTCTACGCGGTGTTTCAGGAGGAGCGCTTCACGCTGCACACGCCCGAGGAACGGCGCGCATGGAATCCCGGTTACTTCCAAAAGGAATCTGCTGCGGTTGCGCAAATGCTTGGCTACGCGCAACAGCGTATCACGGAGAAAAAATTTGAAGAGGCGCTGAAATTCATTGATGCCACGCTTATGTCAAATCTTCGCGTGCGGCAGGCACAGGACATGAAGGTGGAATGTCTCCGCGCGCTCGGCAAAAATTCTGAAGCCGACAAACTCGCTGGTGAAGTGCTGGCTACTTGGCCGGAAATGAATTTCTTCCGCCGTATGTTCCGCTTCCTCGGCATGGTCGCCAGCGACGGCAAGGCGAT